>JAFVCI010000015.1 GCA_017479315.1 Opitutales bacterium
GGTACCATTCAAAAAACTTCATACACATCGTTGTCAACGACGGTGAGCACATTCGTTTCCATCTCACGTCCGCAAACGGCTCTTTAAAGAATACGTGGACGATGCTCGATACGTTGGAAGAGCGTTTAGGCGAAAAACTGACGTATGCGTTTGACCCGAAAAGCGGCTTTGCGACGAGCAATCCGCAGGTGGCGGGGATGGGTTTGGACGCACAAATTCTGTTGCACCTGCCCGCGCTCTGCTTCGATCGGCAATTGCCGAAATTGATTAAAGCCGCATCGGAAATGAATTTAAAACTGGAGCCTCTGCGCGTTTCCGACGATAAAGCCGTCGGGCATCTTTTTCTTTTGTTCAACACGGCAAATTCGGGTACGGACGAAAAATCTCTTTTGGCGCACATCGAAGACGTCGCCGAAAAGATCGTTGCCGAGGAACGGCGCGCTCGAAAAGTCATGATCACGGAACATGCCGATTTTACCCGCGACAGCCTCGGTCGTTCGCTCGGGTTGCTCGGAAATTGCGGCGAATTGACGTTCGAAGAAGGGCGACATTTGCTTTCGATTGTCGTCATGGCGGTCGACGAAGGCATTTTGCCGACACAAAAACGCGCCCTGCTGTTGCGACTGTGGTGCTCTTTGGGACATGCACGGCTCTGTGAATTTTTCCAAGAAAGCATTCCGTCGTCGGATGAAGACCGCGTGCGTGCCGCCGTCGTCAAAGCAACCATGGCTCAGGTTTTGAAGCGACCGACCGCCGCCAAACGAAAGGTTTCCCGTGCCGTTTAAACTAACACATAACGCGCAGTGTGTTCTGCTTTCGGCGGAACGTCGGGCAAAAGGTCTGCACCAATCTTACCTGGGAACCGACCACCTTCTGCTGGCGTTGCTGGAACAAAAAGAGGGTACCGCGGCGCGCATCCTGCAACAATGCCGATTTCGCGCCGATGAAGCCGCGGCTGTCGTTTGCGAACACCTGCATCAAACGTCACAAACGGAGTTCTGTTCCCCCGACGGAGAAAAAACGACGGACGGCGATTTAACGTTAACGCCGCGCCTGCGAAAGGTCTTTTTGGCGGCGGAACAATTGTGCTCGGAACAGCACGGTTCCAAAATCACGACGGCACATTTGTTGCTGAGTCTTTTAAAGGAAGGTCGCGGCTTGGGGCATCGTTTGCTCGAACGTTTGACCGATCCCGAATACTGCCGGACAACCGCTTTACATACACTGCGTTTCCAAAAAGATGATGACGACGAAGATGATGACTCAACGGATGAGGAAGATGACGAAGGAGTGGATGAAGGCAATAACGAACCGGAGGAGAATCATGAACGCTCGGAAGGCTCAATTTTCGTACGACGATCCCGTCCATCGGTTTCTTTCCTGAAAACCTACGGTCGCGATTTGACGCAAAAGGCGCTGGACGGCGCACTGGATCCCGTCATCGGTCGCGAGAAAGAAATTGAGCGCGTTCTTCGGATATTGTGCCGTCGCACCAAAAACAATCCCGTTCTCATCGGCGAAGCGGGCGTCGGGAAAACCGCCGTTGTCGAAGGCTTGGCGCAACGCATCGTGCAACATCGCGTTCCGGACGTACTGCTGGACAAAAACGTTATCGAAGTCGATTTGGCATTGTTGCTTTCGGGCACCAAGTATCGCGGACAATTTGAGGAGCGCCTCAAACGTCTGATGGACGAAGCGCAAAATAATAAGGTTATTTTGTTTTTGGATGAGCTTCATACTTTGGTCGGAGCTGGTTCCGCCGAAGGTTCCGTCGATGCCGCCAATATCCTGAAACCCGCTTTGGCGCGCGGACAATTGCAGTGCATCGGCGCCACCACGCTCGACGAATATCGCAGGCACATCGAGAAAGACGGCGCACTGAATCGCCGTTTTCAACCCGTCATGCTGGAGCCGTCGACGCCTTCGGAAACCCTTGAAATTCTGCACGGTTTGAAAGATCGTTACGAAACGTTTCATCGCGTTCACTATACGGAAACGGTTTTAAAGCAATCCATTGATCTCACGCAACGGTACGTCAATAATCGCTGTTTCCCCGATAAAGCCATTGATTTGATGGACGAAGCGGGCGCACGCACCCAAATGTTAACGCAACGCGAAGCTCCCTCTACCGAAGCGTTGGATAAAGAGATTGTT
Organism: Opitutales bacterium; assembly: GCA_017479315.1. Classification (GTDB taxonomy): domain Bacteria; phylum Verrucomicrobiota; class Verrucomicrobiia; order Opitutales; family UBA9783; genus UBA3222. Next base: position 2,155 of record JAFVCI010000015.1, read on the forward strand.
TCGGCACAGGACCAAAAGCGAACCGCCATTGAGCGTCAGCGGTTCGAAGAAGCGGCGCGTTGGCGCGACAAAGAACAGGCTCTCAAAACCAAACGAGGCGAACTGCTGGAAGCGTGGAAACAAACGAAAAACGCCAAGCGTGCAACCGTCAAAGAAGCAACCTTGCAGAAGATTATTTTTGACTGGACAGGCATTCCGATTGAAAACATCGGCGCACACGAACGAGAGCGCTACCTAACGCTCGAAGCAACGCTTAATCGCTCGCTCATCGGTCAGGAAGAAGCAGTGAAAACCGTTGCCGATGCCTTGAAACGTTCGCGCACGGACTTAAAGGATCCGCGTTGTCCCGTTTCGTTTCTGTTTCTCGGTCCCACCGGCGTCGGAAAAACCTATCTGGTTAAACTGCTTGCGGAAAAAATTTTCGGTCACCGCGAAGCCGTCATTCAACTGGACATGTCGGAGTACATGGAAAAACACATGGTGTCGCGTCTCATCGGTTCGCCCCCCGGTTACGTCGGACACGAAGAAGGCGGTCGGCTGACGGAAGCGGTGCGTCGCAAGCCCTATTCGGTCGTATTGCTGGACGAAATCGAAAAAGCGCATCCCGATGTACTTCAAATTTTGTTGCAGGTTCTGGAGGAAGGGCATCTGACGGACAGCTTCGGTCGTCGCGCGGATTTCAAAAACACTCTGCTGATCATGACCTCCAATGTCGGTGCGGAGGAATTTCAACGCGGTTTCGGGCTCGGCTTCGGTTCGGACTCGCCGAACGCCGCATTCGAACAGATCAAATCCGCCGTTGAACATGCCGCGAAGAAAACTTTTAAGCCGGAATTTCTCAACCGTATCGGCGAACAGGTCATCTTTCGACCGCTCACGCGCGAACACATGAAGGCAATCGTCGATTTGGAGATCAAAGCTGTCGCGGAACGCTTAAAAGCCAGAGGCATAACCCTCAAAGTTGGCGACGACGTGAAAGAATTTCTAATCGACAAAGGCTTTGACGAAAAAATGGGCGCGCGACCGTTAAAACGCGCCATCGAACGTTACGTCGAAAACCGCCTGGCAGATGATTTTCTGGAACAAAAGATAAAGGCGGGGCAAAGGGTCAAATTAAAGATAGAAGACAAGAGGAGCATTGTACTACAATGAACATTGCGAATTTTTGCGGTGGTTTTTGGGATTTTATTAAACGCAATGAGGAAAGTTTTCTACTCCTTTGCGTTAATTCTTTTTTCTTCATGACATTTTTTTTAAGTGGAGGATTCGGTTTTTTAGTTCGCCTCAACCGTATCGGTGATATTGCTGCATATTCCGCCATACCATTTTGTACTTTTATTTTCATTGTATGTTGGAGATTATCACGCAAATTTGAAATAGAGTATGCCTCGTCAAAACTGTTTATAATTTTTACATTTTTCTCGATTTATGTTTTTCTCAGAATTGCTGTTGGTTCAGACGGCTTACGTGCCAATGATCTCCTGTTGCATTATGGGCGTTTGTTTATTTTCATAGTTACAATCATTTGTGCCACTGTTAGCATAAAAAGCAAAAGATCCTGGTGTATGGTTTACACTTCTTTTTTTCTTTGCTTATACATCTATACAAAATTTTTAAGACAACATACTTTTACATATGGGTGGGATACAAGGCTGGGAATCTTTACATGGAGCGAAATAGAAGCGAGTGCGCTTTTTTATCAGTTGATAGCTATTTATAGTCTTATCGCTCTTTCAAAAAATCCTAAACCAAAACCGATGGCTGTATTATGGCACTTTTTGGCTAACGTAATGTGCTTTTTGTTTTGTTCATGCGCATTGTGTTGCAACAGGACCCAAAGAGCCTGTGTGCTGTTTTTTTGTGGTGCTTGTTTCTCGTTTTGTTTGGTTATGAGAAGATTGATCCTCGGAAAGGTTTTTAGTGTGTGTTTATTAATTTTGTTATTGCTATTAAGTGCTAAAATCCTGAATATCGTTCTGGCTGAAAGTCATAAATCTTTATTATTTTCTGACAGAGTGAAACTTCATAAAGAATATGGCGTTCTTAACAAGTACTCTTGGACTGGTCTGCCTATTTTGGCTCGTACTGTACGTCATCATAACGCCTACGCGTCACTAATAGCTTGGTACGGTTTCCCCGCTTTCATTATATATCTCATCGGCATCGGTTATTTTTATTGGATAATTTTCAATAACCGAAATAATCTCAACAGTGCTTCTGTTTCCGCTGTTACATATGTGACACTCTTATTGCTATCACATATTGGTAAAGGCAATTACTGCGCTTATCCCTCTTTATATTTTTTCTTGTTTTATCTTGAGCATTATTTTCAGAAAAAATTGTACCTGTCCTCGAAACCATCGCATGAACTTCCGACTGTTTAACACCCAAAGCCGCACAAAAGGAGCGGTGCAGTGCGGAAAGGGAAGAGCTTTCGGAACTTATTGTTGCGGACCGACCGTCTATGGTCCGGCGCACGTCGGTAATTTTCGCACTTATGTAGTGCAGGATACCGTCGTTCGGCTGTTGAAACTGCTTCAAATCCCCTATCGTTATGTCCGCAACATCACCGATGTGGATGATAAAACCATCCGTAATTCGATTGCGCAACAACAAACGCTGTCGGATTACGTCAATCCGTGGATTGAGAAGTTCCATAACGATTGCAAACGCTTAAATCTTCTTCCGCCGACAGCGGAACCGCGCGCGACCGAAACCATCAACGCCCAACAGGAACTTATTCAAACGTTAATCGACAAAGGACATGCCTACGTGCGCGACGGTTCGGTTTATTTTCGCATCGCTTCCTTTGAAAATTACGGTCGATTGTCGCACTTAGATACGCGCATTCTGCAGACACAGGCACTCAACAGTGCCGGACGCTCCAACGACGCCGACGAATACGATCGGGAGCAGGTGGCGGATTTCGTTCTTTGGAAGGCGTACAAGCCGACCGACGGAGATGTTTCCTGGGAAAGCCCGTGGGGACGCGGTCGTCCCGGGTGGCACATCGAATGCAGTGCCATGTCGCATTTATACCTGGGGCAAACGGTCGACCTTCACACGGGGGGCGTCGATTTGTGTTTTCCTCACCACGAAAACGAAATCGCCCAATCGGAAGCGGCGTACGGCGCACCTTTTGTCCGTCAATGGCTCCACATTGCACACCTGCAGGTCGAGGGACAAAAAATGTCCAAAAGCCTCGGGAATTTGCTGACTTTGGATGATTTGCAGGCACGCGGTTATCGTCCGTCGGCGGTTCGATACGCCCTGTTATCGGGTCATTACCGACAAACGCTCAATTTTACCTTCGATTTGATGCGTTCCGCCCAAAGCGCTTTGCGAAAAATTAACGCTTACACCCATGCACTGTTATCCCAATCGAGCATCAATGAGGAAACCTTCGAAAAACGCACAGAGAATACTGTTTTGCCCGAAAAATGTATCTTCCTTGGCGACTTTTTTGAGGCTTTGTCGGATGATTTGAACGTTCCTAAGGCCCTTGGTTGTTTGTTCACATTCATGCATCAAAACCCGTCACCGTCGAAGGTACGGGCGAGATTGCTTCTTGCGGAATGGTGCGCCGCTTTATACGCGATCGGTATAGAATATGAAGATCCCGATACCGAACTGCCGACGGTCGAAATTCCGAACGACATCCAAGCTCTGGCGGAACAACGTTGGGCGGCAAAGCAAGCGCGGCAATTTCAGGAAGCCGACCGTCTGCGTCGGGTTCTCGCGGAAAACGGCTGGAACGTCCTGGATCGGAAAGAGGATTATGTACTCGAACTGTTGCAGGGGAAAACGCCTGCGGATGTTCAGAATTGTACAGATAACCGCCTGCGGTGAGTGTTTATTGTGAAAAATACGGCTGAATAGAGGGAAACGCATATCTAAGAGCGCATTCATTTAAAAGAAATCTTTTAACCGCAGGTATTCCTTTCCCTGTTGCAACCGCCTGCGGTATGTTTTTTCGCATAGCAATACCGCAAAATATGGAAAAATGTTACTAAAAGCACCTTTGAAAGAGGTTATTTAGTTGCCAAAGTACCCTATTCTGTCGCTGTAGCATCCTTTGGAATTTTTCACCAAAAAAACTTCTCCATTTTCTTTATGAGCTCTTTCCAACCGCAACAAAAAGCGTTTTATCAATAACCCGCCTGTATAACCGCCCAAATTCGATGCACCGACAACGCGATGGCAGGGAATGATCATCGGAAGCGGATTGCGATGCACCGCCTGTCCGACAGCACGCGCGGCTTTTCGATTACCGCAAACGGCGGCGATTTCGCCGTAGGAACGCGTTTCGCCGTACGGAATTTCCATCAAAAATTTCCAAACGCACATTTCGAATGCACGGCCGTTCAAACACAGCGGCAACGTA
>JAFVCI010000016.1 GCA_017479315.1 Opitutales bacterium
AAATACTGAAAAATTTGGCTGATTAGGTTGTAATGGAACTGGTAAAACAACCACTTGGTAAGTCAAAAACACTCTTTAAGTTTGAACACGTGCAAAAGCCACGCAATACGGTCTGCCTGAAAGAATTGAGTGCTTTAGATCCGTTTAACTCGAATGCCGTTACCTGTACAACAAAGCAAAGTTTATTTTTTTATAATAACAAGGATAATATAGAGGGTTGGGGATATCCAGAATCGGTCTTACGACAATTGCGATATGGTAAGGGCGGTAAAGAGACGGAAGATGAAGTTCCGGATTATCGAACTTACTTCAAAGTAGGGAACACCGAATAATTTCCATTCATAAAACTTTGCACAGATGCCGAAAAGTTCGTGATGGATGTGAGTAAGATTGAATAGTCTCTATTTTCCGGAAGCCTCGGAGCCAAATTTCAGAGAAGAGGTCTATTGGAACCAGCGAATAAACATTGCGTGTAGCTTGGTGTGCGTGCTAAACACTTGCCCAAAACCCTCTTTCGCTGTTCCATAAAGCCATGGGGAAGACGGGAATAACGCCGACGCGCGCGGACAATTACGCCGAGTGGTACCAGCAGGTGATACGCGCGGCGGATCTGGCGGAAAATGCGCCGGTGCGCGGTTGCATGATTGTGAAGCCGAACGGTTACCGTTTATGGGAAAGCATTCAGGCAAAGTTGGATGCGGCGTTTAAGGCAACGGGGCATCAAAATGCCTACTTCCCGCTGTTCATTCCCGTAAAATTTCTGCAAAAGGAAGCGGAACACGTGGCGGGGTTTGCGAAAGAATGCGCCGTCGTGACGCATTCGCGGTTGCAGGCAAACGAAGAAGGTCGCTTAGTGCCCGCTTCTCCGCTGGAAGAACCGCTCATCGTGCGTCCGACGTCCGAGACGATTATCGGCGAAGCATTTTCGCGCTGGGTGCGCTCTTACCGCGATTTGCCGTTGCTCGTTAACCAATGGGCGAATGTGGTGCGTTGGGAAATGCGCACGCGACTGTTTTTGAGAACATCGGAATTCCTTTGGCAGGAAGGACATACGGCGCATGCGACCGAGGCGGACGCGCGCGAAGAGACCCTGCGGATGTTGGAGGTTTATCGCAAAATTATCGAAGAAGATCTGGCAATCCCGACTTTTGTCGGCGAAAAGCCCGCGAGCGAACGTTTTCCGGGCGCGGTTGCAACCCACACGCTGGAAGGCATGATGCAGGATCGGAAAGCCTTGCAACTGGGAACATCGCACTTTTTGGGTCAAAATTTCGCCAAGGCGATGAACATTCAATTTGTCGATAAGGACGGACAGACGCAATACGCATGGACGACTTCCTGGGGCGTTACGACGCGTCTCATCGGCGCATTGGTGATGACGCATTCGGATGATGACGGTCTCATGTTGCCGCCGCGCATTGCCCATACCCATGCGGTGATTATTCCCGTTATTCACGACGAAGCGCAACGCTCGCGGCTGGAAGACGCCTGTGAAGCCCTGCGGCAACGGTTGTTGTCACAAAAAGCCGATTATCCGTTGTACGTCGAAGTCGACAAACGCGACTTGCGCGGCGGCGAAAAGCGTTGGCAGACAATTAAAAAGGGTGCCTGTTGTATCATTGAAGTTGGCTTAAAAGAATTGGAACAATCGACCGTCACCGTTGCGTGGCGCGATTCAGTTTCCGACAAAAAAACAATACCGACGGAACAATTTGTAGAAACCTTTGCGGACAATCTGAACCGACTGCAAACACGTTTGTTTGCGCGCGCAAAAACGTACCGCGATGCCTCCGTAAAACTTATCGGGCATACGGATGATTTTTATGACTTTTTCAAGAACGACGGCGGATTTGCATTGGCATACTGGTCGGAGGATCCCGAGACGGAAGAAAAATTAAAATCCGATCTGAAGGTCACGGTACGCTGTTTCCCGCAGTGTTACGTCGATGAACGCGGGAATTGTTTATTTACCGATAAGCCGAACTGTCCGTTGGCGGTATTTGCGAAGGCGTACTAGAATGTTTTTTTTGCTAAAACGGCATTGAAACGTCTGGGAAAACATTTTAGAAGAGGGGGCGTTTGTGCATTTTCCGGAGTTTTGTATCCAAAAAAACAAAAAATTGTCCGATATAAGAACATAAGTTATTCTTCGCTTTATGTCCTCGATAAATGGTGGAAGTTACGTCAATCTTCAACAATCCGAATCGATTCGCTTGACTTCAACAAACTCCGTTAGGGGGGGGATAGAAGAAAACGAGAAACCGGTAACAAATCTCAACGAGCGATTAAAGAGTACGCTCGACAGCATAAGATTGCACAATGCAACAATTAAACAAAAACAGCGTATAATCTCTCAAAAGAGCAGTGACCTCTTTGAAAAACGCAACTATCGAGGTATCGGCGGTGTGATAAAGAGGATTGGCGAAGCCATTCAATCGCTTTTCGGTTTTTCTGATGAGAAAATTTTAGAAAAAAGCGTTAAAAAAATACGAGAGGGAACAAGCTTTCTGAATGAGAATTTTAAGACAGGCGTTCTGAATGATCTCGAAAAATTGAAAGAAGAGTTTCCAAACGAAAATGAAAGAGGACAAGCGACACTTTCATTACTCAGCAATCTCAAAGGATTGTATAATAAAATCTATGATTTGCGATTCCAACTTATAGGGAACAACGAATCTGACGGAAAAGCTAAATGTCGCATTCTGGAAGACACCTTTAAAGAGGTACGGGATTACTGTCTCGAGCACACAGAAGAGTTAGGCATTCGGAAGTACGATATAGCAACACGCTTTAACAATCTCAGAATCACTTAGGAAATACAGAAAATCACCTTTTGGAAACGGCGATTTGCAATTTTCTCAAAATACAAACAACGCGGAACGACCCTGTCTGTCCCTAGCTTTCTTCGGAAAATTGACGGAAGGCGGCTGCAAAGGCTGTATTTCCTGCGACCGCCCAAAACCTACTGAACAATTCCCATTAAACGCTCAAGTTCGTAAAGCACCAAATTGAGCACGATGCAACCGTTTGCATAATGAGCAAAAACAATCTCACCGCTGTTTGCCTTTACGCAGAATTTATGCATTTTAGCCTTGATTTTTTCGATATTTGTCTGCCCCGATCGAAACTTTAACATCATGGTAACAATCCTGTTGCGCCATGCCTTCGCATTGGTACAGCCATCGGGCAGATAGTGCTTTAACATGGAAAGAAACGTTTTGGAAACCCTCCTTTTGAGCGGGAAATTAACGGTACGTTCAAATAGCATGAGGCGATCATAACGCCCTTCAATCGGCATACATTGTAAAGCTTCCGTCTCCATCCGGCTATAGTACTCCGCTTCCGCTCTTTCCGTCGGTTGCGCCAGAAGCCATTTATACATCATTAAGCCCATATCGTACGGCGAGCGGGAATTGGTGAGATCGGTTTCCCGTTTTTTCGGCACGGCAAACAACGTCGAACCAATCATCAGTCCCGATAACAGAATGAGCATCTTTTTCCTCATGCCCTCGTGTACGCATATAATTTATTCCTTTTCAAATATTTTTTGCGTTTTTTGGAAAAACAAACCGACAATTATATTTTACGGGTCGATTTTTACATCAAAATTTGTTAAACTTAAGCTATGAAGGTTGCATTTTTGACATCGGGCGGTTTGGCGCCGTGTTTATCGACGGCGATCGGAGCTCTCATTCAGCGGTATCACGACGTGGCGCCCGATACGGAATTGATCGGTTATTTAAACGGCTATAAGGGGCTGTTGACGGGACAGTCAATCGTTTTTCCGCCGTCGGCACATAAGGAAGCTGCGACGCTGTTTGAATTCGGCGGCACGCCCATCGGCAACAGTCGCGTAAAGTTGTCCAATGCGGCGGATTGCGAAAAGAAAGGTCTTGTGAAGAACGGCGAAAATCCGTTTGAAGTGGCAGCAAAGCAGCTCATGGCGGACAAAGTCAATGTTCTGCATACCATCGGCGGCGACGACACCAATACCACGGCGCCGGAATTAGCCAAATCCTTACAACAGAACAATTACCCGTTGCAGGTCATCGGTTTGCCGAAGACCATTGACAACGACATTATCCCGGTGCAACTCAGCCTCGGTGCGATGACGGCGGCGGAACAGGGGGCGTTGTTTTTCGAAAACATCGTTCACGAGCACACGAGTACCTCGAAGGTTCTCATCATCCACGAGGTCATGGGGCGCAGTTGCGGCTGGCTGAACTATGCAACGGCGCGCCGGTACATGGAACGGCTGGAACGGCGAAAGTTCGTGACGGGCTTCGGTTTCCGACCCGAGGCGTTTGAAATTCACGGCATTTATACGCCGGAAATGAAATTCGACCTGGATGCCGTTACGGCGTGGCTGAAACCGATTCTTGAGCGCGTCGGCTCCCTGAATGTCTTTATCAGCGAATTTGTCGATGCGGAAGGCATTGTTCGTCTGATGGAAACGGAGGGTAAAAAAGTGGAACGCGATGCTTTCGGACATCTGAAATTGGCGGATATCAACGTCGGGCAGGTGCTTGGCAACCGGCTGAAGGAACGCCTCGGAGCCGAAAGACTGTTGGTGCAGAAGAGCGGTTACTTCGCCCGTTCGGCGCCCGCCAATGATTTCGATCGGAATTTTATTCAGTCACACGCGGATCTCGCCGTCGAATGTGCCCTCAACGGACAAAGTGGCCTCATCGGTCACGATACACGTCACAACAATCAACTGCGCTGTATTGAATTTGAAGCCGTTTCCGGAAATCGACCGCTGGATTTAAATCTGCCCGAAGTAAAGGAGTTCTTGGAGCGGATTAACGGTTGAGGAGACAAAAAACGTCAAAGCGGTGCTCACCCGATCGGTGACGCCGCTCTACTGCGACGATACATCTCCTTTGTTATGTGCAATTCGACCCGACCTCCGCCCGCCTGCGGATGGATGATAAACGTCTATCCTAAAACAGCGTGGATACCCGGATGTCGGTTATTGATATCTTCCTCAGCCGATTTTATCCAAGGTCTGTCGTCTTTCTTCGGAACAAAATATCGCACGCGATCGAAATATTTTATTTCATTTTCGGAAACATCCCTTTGCGTCCGCCGTCTAAATTCCGTCAAAGCATCTTCATTCCGCTGATTAAGCTTTTTACGTGTGCCAATACGAACCCATATATTCGGAAATTCCTCCGGATTTTTTCTGCTCAGTGAATAGGGATTATCAAGCACCTTATCAAATGCTTTGTTTAATTCCAAAGCTACCGCCCAAACAGATACAAAATTATCCGTTGCAATCGACCACTCGCCCATCATGTCGTAATATTCCAGCAATTTCATGATAAACATCTGCGCTTCCGCCTCCATTGCCACCATCTTCGCTCTATCGATAACCCTCTTCCCGACGTACAGTGAAATCCCGCCGAAAATCGCCACCACGCTCAACACCAGCATCAACTCAATGCTTAGAAAACCGCCGATTTTATGTGTTTTTTTAACTTCCATGGTTCTGTGAAAAACGGAAATTCTTTCGGTGTAAAGAAATTTTGATAAAAGATTTCATTTTTAAGAAAAAAAGACTTTTTTCGGTGAGGTTTCCGATTGGCACAAATCCTGCTTCGAAAATAAGTACCTATGCCGGGTTCCATCCAACCAACGGGTTCGCAAAATTCCCAAAATGCCGCGGTTGAGAATAAATCGGTCGGCAAGTTTAAAGATTGGGAAATTATTGATAACCCCAACTCCTGTTTTAAAGGTTTTCCCGAAAAAGTTTCAGACGGTTTTTCGTTTGCTCGGAGCTTTGGTCGTGCCTGGCGTGCCGTTAAAGAGGGGATAATCGCATTTTTTCAAAAGCTTTTCGGCGCAAAGTCGAAAACACCGACGGCACCGTCGGAAGTTGAGATGCGTTATATTGCAACCGAAGACAAACATGCCGCATCCGTTCCGGGAAAGCAACATGACGGCGTCAATTTTTCGGGTTTTGTTGAACCTTCAAACGTACAGATGCAATCGACAGTTTCTTCGAAGAAAAGTCCCCCGAAAGTTTCAACGCCATCAACCGCTTCGGTAAAAAAGGATGCGGCATCGTCACCGCCGAAATACCAACTGGTCGATGTCCCCGGTGACGGACATTGCGGGGTCTGGGCGGTTTTGGCGGGCATGGGAGCCATCGATTTATCGGAATGCATACGACCACAACACAGCGATTACGGAGGACGTCCGATTGCGACCTCCAAGCAAAAGGAAATTATGGTGACTTTGAGAAAACGCGCGGAACAGGAAGCATTAAAAGCGGTGCACACCAATCCTTCAGCCGCCGGTTGCGCGGCACGCCTCGGTCTCAGGGATAAAAGCCCTACGCTGGAAACGGTGGATTTTCAATATATTGCCCAAGCCATCGGACGACCGATTGTGGTTTCGCAATATCAAGGCAACGTTGAAGTGTACAGAACAATATGCGATCCGAAAGAAAAAGAACCGACATCGCTTTTCCGGGACGAGTTTAACAATCAACAGTTACGGCAAGGGAACCCGATTCGATTGTATTTCGACGGCGGTCATTATCAGCTGATGCAACCGAGCGAGACTGTGTAAGGCAGGATTGGAAGGATTGCCCTTTGTTTTCACGGAAAAAAATCAAACGAGTGAGTTGTGTGCTCGTGATGGGCTTGGTTGTTTTTTTAATCGGATTTTAGGCGGAGTATTTGCGATAAGTGCGTTTGTCTTTTATGCGCGTGTTGTTCGGAGTTTTCGGAACAAGATGCGTTATTTGCTTTTTCCAAGAAGGGCGTAAACCAATTATATTTTAGTACCAATCCGGCTTATCCCATGTCATACGCCTCGAATGGTCACATAAAAAAACGCTCCGCCGATGCAATGACAGACAAACCCCGCATCGACGGAACGTGTTTTAAGCTTTTTTAAAACTACAATAAATTCGCCATTTTTTGCAGCAATTCGACGCAACGATTGACGTAGCCCCATTCGTTGTCGTACCAGCTGACGAGTTTAAAGAAGCGATCGTTGAGCGCCATGCCCGAGCCGGCATCGAAAATTGACGAGCGCGGATCGTGGATAAAGTCGCTGGAGACGACCTCGTCCTCCGTATAGCCCAGAATGCCCTTTAACGAGCCTTCGGAAGCTTCCTTCATCTTTTGACAAATTTCTTCGTACGTTGTCGGTTTTGCCGTGCGAACCGTTAAATCGACCACCGAAACGGTCGGCGTCGGAACGCGGAACGACATGCCCGTCAATTTGCCTTTCACCGCCGGCAACACCAAACCGACGGCCTTGGCGGCTCCCGTTGTGGAAGGAATGATGTTGATCGCCGCCGTGCGCCCGCCCTTCCAATCCTTTTTTGACGGACCGTCGACGGTTTTTTGCGTCGCCGTGTAGCTGTGCACCGTCGTCATGAGACCTTCTTCGATGCCGAAATTATCCAAAACGACCTTTGTAATCGGCGCCAGACAGTTGGTGGTACAGGAGGCGTTGGAAATGATGGTATCCGAACGTTGCAAATCCTTATCATTCACGCCCAACACGACGGTACGAACGCCGTCGCCTTTCCCGGGAGCGGTAATGAGAACTTTCTTTGCGCCCGCCGTCAAATGCCCCTGTGTCTTTTCGGCCTGAGTGAACAGCCCCGTGGCTTCGATCGCAATATCCGCACCGAGTTCCTTCCACGGCAATGCCGACGGACCGTCTTTTACCGCCAGGCAACGAATGCGATGCCCGTTGACCACCAGCGTTTCTTCGCCGTCCGCTTCGACGGTGCCGTTAAAGTGCCCCTGGACGGAATCGTATTTCAGCAAATACGCCAAATTGTCAGCACCGACCAAATCGTTGACCGCAACGACTTCGAGGGTATCTCCCAAGAGTTTTTGTTCGCAAAGCGCCCGAAACACCAAACGTCCGATGCGCCCGAACCCGTTAATCCCGACTCGAATCTTCATACAACTTTATTATAAGCGTTTTCGGAGCGAGAGACAAGTGCACTTGCACGTGAGAGGCGGGGCATTCTATCGGCAATTGAAGGCATTTTCGGCAATCATCTTATGTGCAACGGTTTTATGTACGTATGGACTTTGATACCGCTTGCAAACCGTTAAAAGTGTCCGACGGGTTTTATTCTATTTGCGATGTTTTTTCATACATTGGAGGTTTTTTTTGTTAAATAAAGCCGAAGTACGTTTTTTTAAAGAAACAACTCCGCCTTCCCGACTGTACGCATCTTTTTACGCAGGCAGTCGAAAGAATTTTCGGAGACGTTCCCGCGACTTTTAAACAACCTCCCTTGCCGCAACGGCTTCATTACCGTGAACCAAATGCGATTGCCGTTCCAATGCATCCACCAGCTCTTTAAATTCTTCATTTGCCTGATACAGACCATCGAAAGTGCCTTCGGCGGCGATGCGCCCTTCCTTCATGTACACGAGACGATTGCATTGTTTCAACGTCCCGAGGCGATGGGCGATGGCAATAACGGTACATTTGCCCTTTAATGAAGCGATGACGTTCGAAATTTTTTCTTCCGTTAATGCATCCAGGGAGGCTGTGGCTTCATCCAGAATGAGCAGTTTCGGATTGCCGTACAATGCGCGCGCGATCGCAATTCTCTGCTTCTGACCGCCCGAGATGTTTTTTCCGTTTTCCGCAAGGTACATATCCGGTTGGAATTCACCCAACTGCGCCATTTTTAAAACACGCTCGACCTGTTCGGCATTCGGTTCGCGTCCGAAGATAACATTCTCTGCGACCGTTCCCGTAATGATGCAGGGATTTTGCGAAACATAACCGAAAAACGGTGCCAGCTGATTGTGCGTTGTGATAACATTCCCATCGACGAAATAAGTACCTTTTGTCGGCGGCAATAATCCCAAAATCATATCGACGAGTGTTGTTTTCCCGGCACCCGACTTTCCCGTTAATCCGACAAAATCGCCTTCGTTAACGGTCAGACAAACGTCATGCAAAACCTCTTTTTTATTTTCCGTATCATACGAAAAACAAACCTTCTCCAATCGTAACCGGTGCTTAAAAGTCACGCGTTCCCCGTCATACGGTGGCAACTGATGCTCTAACAGCTGCCGGTAGAAATCATTGAGATAAACGACGCTGCTTTTGTAAGTATCGATTTGTTGTTTTGCCACGCAAAAACGATTAAAGTACGGCAGAATGCGCACGATGCAAATAACCAAAAACGTGATTTGCTGCATCAAGACCGAAAACGGATAAAAAAAATGCAGAAAAAGAATCGTTAAGGCGATGCAGATAAGACCGAGGAGTTCAAGGAGAAAGGGTTGATTTTGCCCTCGACATACAAGTTGCTGTTCCGTTCGTTTCCACTCACCAAAAGCGGTTAACAAAGTGTCTAAAGATGGAATTTTGCAAAAAAAACTCAGCACTTCCTTAAGAGCGTTTACTTTGGTACTAAGTGTTTGTTCTTTGTTTTGGTAGAGTTCGTAAAGATCTTGAGTTTTCAGGTGCCGTTTTTTTAAAGTTTTTTTGATAACGCAACCAATAACGGCGAATAAAAAAAACGATGATATTATGATGGGGAAAAAAAAGAACAACATGATTGAGATGGTGAAAAAAAGAGAACCGTTTATCCCGTACAGAGAGAGAGCTGTAATATAAGCGGTAGTACTTGCAGTTACGCAGGCACTATATACCGTTTGTAACTCGCAGTGTTTATGTTTTTGCAGAAAAATGTATGTCGCATTATATTCCAAATGAGACAGTTTTTCAACCGTGTTGTGAACAAATATTACGGCGGTTTTGTAACTCAGGTAATTGCATAAAATCGACAGCAAATTCTTCAAAACAATCGAAACAATGCAAATGCCGATGAGACCCGCGATTATTCTTGTTTGCGGAATATCCGCAAGCCACGGCGGCAGAACGGTGTAAAGTTTTTCGGGATTTAAAATAAGCTGCAACGCCGGAAGAATCATCGATAAACCGAAGCATTCCAGAAAGATGCAGACAAAGGAAAGGATGCCGTACGTGATGAAGCGCTTCTTTTGATCGGTCAGGAAATTCTTGTAGAGTTCCTTGAAAATTCGGAAGTTTTCCATGATTGTTCAGAAAATCCAAAAGGTGAAGATCACAGGGTAACCGACGTCTCCGTGTGTTGCGAGTTTCGGTGTGGTTTTTGAACCCGAAGAATGAGGAATGAAACTGCAGCGGAGGCTCAAAAACATCCTCCTCAAAGGAACAAAATCGGGGGGGGGGGGGGCAA
>JAFVCI010000017.1 GCA_017479315.1 Opitutales bacterium
CGCCGCTTCCAACGGCTTCGGTGCCTGCAACAAAAGCGGCGGTTGCGATGCTTCGACCGTTGGATCTGCTTTGTTTTCCTGCTCCGGCAGCAGTACTTCGGACGTACTCGACGAAGTTATTTCCGCATCCTGACCCGAAAAAGGAATACCCAAACTCCCGTCGCAAAAGCCGGTTTGCATTTTCACCCCGACAACGGCACTTCGAAAATCATCGGACGGCATCTGTTGCGCGCCTTTGCCTGTGTCCGCTTTTACAGGAGTGCTTGAAAGTGCTTTTTTCGAAATCTCCAAAAACGACGGTGCAAAATTGCAGTACGTTTCCGCCGATTTCGAAGCCGCTAATGCATGCACGGAATTATCAACGGCGAGCAACGATATACCCGCCGCTGTTCGCAGACAAAGAAAAACCGCTGATAATCCGACAAACTTCATCCGTTCCTCACGCACGACTCCCGATGCACCCGATAAGAAACTTTCCCGGAACCGCTCGGACGTCGGAAACGAAACACATTCGGACGCCGACGGTACCATATAAACAGCCAACCGATTAAAATCCCGCCCAAGTGTCCCGAATGCGCAATGTTCGTCAATCCCTGCAACTCATAGAATAAGACGCCGTAAAGTTCATAGACGGTCAATGCAATAAAACACCACCGCGCTTGGATGCGAACGGGAATGATAAAATACAGCAATATCGACAGCGACTTATCGGGATACAACAAACAAAAATAGGCAAACAGTGCCGAAATACCCGCCGACGCCCCGACCAACGCCTGCGGATGATGATTACAATGAATCAGCCACCACGCGAGACCGCCGACGATAATGCCCGATGCATAGAGGGCAAAAAACTGCTTCAGCGACAACGTGTTTTGAAGCAAAAAATTCGACAGCCCGTACCACATCAACAGATTAAACAACAAATGCAACAAATCCCCGTGCAGGAACGAATAACTCAGCAAACGCCACGGCTGCCACAAAAGCGACGTCCCGTTCTTTAAAGAGAAAACGGCATCCAGCGGCGAACCGCCGAACCACACCGAAAGGGTTTCGTTCAAAATAAAGACGCCGATGTACGTCCATAAAAGACGTTTGATCCACAAAAACCCGTTCCCGTCGTCCCAAGTTTCGAAAAACGCCATCCTTTCGGAGATTGTCGCAAATTCTTTAAACAACGACAAGTTTTATTGACACCGACGGCAACGGCATGTCCTTCGGGAAATCGACCCTTAACGCCGTTAATCCAAATCCCACACGGCGAGTTTTTCGGGAATATCTCCCGCCAAAAACTTCGGCAAGTCCGATATAATTTGCGGTAAATACGCCTTTAACACCCGCGGATAAATTGTTTCTTTCGAAGTTTGAATTTCTTCCGGCGAAAACCAACGCAAGCCCTTAACAGCGTTCTGTTCCCATGCATCCAAATTGTTCAGATGCACCGTATCTTTCTCGGTTTTTGCCACGATAAAACGCTGATAAATATCCAACGGTTGCCCGTTTTCTTTTAAGTGCACAACACCTTCGGCGATTTCGGCGCCCCAAACCACATCCGCATCCGTCAAACCCGTTTCCTCCGTTAATTCCCGCTTTGCCGCCGCTTGGAAGGTTTCGCCGTTCTCGAGCGTCCCGCCGACCAAAAACCAGAAACGCCCTTTATTGCCGTCCGTACCCGTCAGGTTTTTGTCCTCGGCACCCATAAAGAGCAATGCGTTCGCGGAATTAAACAGCAAAATTCGGATACTTTGATGCATAAAAATGCATTGAAAGTGAGAAAATTCTTTGTCAAGGTA
>JAFVCI010000018.1 GCA_017479315.1 Opitutales bacterium
GGCGATTATGTATCGTTTGGCTGCATGCGAAATTTTGCCGCATTTGGATAAGGCTTTGTATTTAGATAGTGATATTATTGCCGTACGTGATGTCGGTTTGATTTGGGATATCGACCTCGGAGATAAGTTGTTGGCAGGAAAGACAGATAGAAGCGTTCGGAGTCAATTCTCCCAAGTAAATAGCTCAAAAGATTGTACGAAATTAGAAATACTGACAACGGTGTTGTTGATGAATTTGGAGAAAATGCGGGAATGGAATTTTTTCGAAAAGGCGATTAAATTATTAGATGGGAGTGTGATAGAGCAATATACAGATCAAGAGTGTTTATATACATGTTTAGACAATGATCAGGTAATGGTACTGGCACATTCGTGTTTCATGTTCAATTTCTCTTGTTGTAGTATCGATTCTAATACCCCTTTGTTTTATCATAGTGCAGAGAAACCATGGAGGTTTCATCCATGGATATTGCGTTGTTGTCCAGGGGTGTACTTTTCCTATATGTATAAGTACTATGAATATTTGGGAAATACTTCTTTCAAGGAGTTCCGCTATCGTTGCGCGTCCATAAAATACAGTTTACACTACGTGTTGGTTCGTTTCGCCTTTAACTGCGTCACATTTTGTCAATATAATGGGCTGTTGCCGTTGAAACCTGCTTGTAGGTGGCTTTTGAGGAAAATCGTCAAAAATTCGAAGAATAAATGAAATCTACAATATCTCGTTTTCTTCTTTACTCGTCGTCGGTTCTTTTCGGTTTTTTTGCGGGCATAAGCAACATCGATTGGCTCTTCGATCTTGCACATTTTTGTTCGGAAGCGTTCATTCGGCTGTTTCGATGCATCGGCATGCCGGTGATTGCGCTGTCGGTAATTGTCGCGCTGTCGTCTTCCGATGATAAGCGGTCGATGAAACGCGTTTGGCGTCGAACACTGTTCTATACGCTGACGACGACCGTGTTGGCGGTGCTTGTCGCGGCGGTGCTGTATCTCGTTATTGCACCGTCGAGCGTTTATACCGTCACGCCGAATACCTCTTTGGACGCCGTTGTCGGTATCAGTTACGGTCAGCATGTACTGCAAATCATTCCCGATAATCTCATAAAAGCGTTTTCGGAGTGCCAAGTATTGACGGTGTTGTTTATCAGCGTCGTAACGGGGCTTTCAATTCGCGCCGTTCCCAATCCCGAAGCGCGCCAAACGGTTCGGCATTTCTTCGAAGGGTTTCACGGGATGCTGTTCACGATTATCAACGGTATCGTGAAACTGTTGCCGATCGGATTGTTCGGGTTTATCGCCGTCGGCATGCGGGAGCTGAATACCAATACCTCCCTGCGCGGGATGGGGGCATATTTCCTGGTCGTAACGCTGGCGAACGTTTTGCAGGGCATCATCGTATTGCCGCTGTTTTTATTGCTGAAAGGGCAGCAACCGCTTCGGGTTTTTAAGAATATGTTGCCGGCGTTGTCGGTTGCATTTTTCACTAAATCCTCCGCGGGCACCTTGCCCGTTACGATGCAACGCGCCGAAACAAAATTGAACGTTCGTCCCGAAATCAGCCGCTTCGTGTTGCCGCTGTGCACGACGATTAACATGAACGGTTGCGGCGCATTTATTTTCACGACCGTTTTGTACGTGATGCAAAATAACGGTTTCGTTATCACGCCGACGATGATGTTGCCGTGGATTTTTATCGCAACGCTGGCGGCGGTCGGAAACGCCGGTGTACCGATGGGGTGTTTTTTTCTCAGCGCAAGTTTGCTTTCGTCCATGAATGTACCGCCGGCATTGATGGGAATGATTTTACCGATTTACAGTGTGATTGATATGCTCGAAACCGCACTCAATGTCTGGTCGGATTCCTGCGTTGCGGTGGCGGTCAATCAAGATATGGCAACGGTCGCGCAGGCGAGCTGAAGTTTTGAATTGCCTGCAACGAAGCATTTGCTCCCAATGGGAAAGAATGGAAGAGAGCGAGTTGTTTGCGGTTCGGAAGGCGAAATTTGAAGAGTTATGCCAAAAGGGACAGAATCCGTAACCTGCAAATTGTCGACAGACGCATACGAATGAAGCGGTACTTTCATTGTTCGAAACGGCGGAAAAGGAAGGGAAAACCTGTGACGTTGCCGTGGCGGGGCGCATCATTGCGTTTCGCCTGATGGGGAAGGCGTCGTTTTTGAAACTTTTGGATCAAACGGGAACATTGCAGATTTATGTTTCCAACAACGAAGAAAACGGTATCGGCGCGGAGGCTTACAATACCTTTAAGACCTACGACATCGGGGATTTTATCGGGGTTGAGGGCGATGTGTTTCGTACGAAAACCAACGAAATCACCGTTCGGGCGCGAAAGGTTACGTTGGTATCAAAGTCCTTCCGTTCGTTGCCGGATAAATTTCACGGTTTGAATAATCCCGATACCATCTACCGACAGCGGTATCTGGATTTGATTGTTAATCCCGAGTCCAGCGAGCGCTTTTTCAAGCGGGCGGCGGTCATTAAAGGTATCCGCGAGTTTTTGTGGGCGCGTGATTTTGTCGAAGTCGAAACGCCGATGTTGCAGAGCGTTGCGGGCGGAGCGGCGGCGCGACCGTTTGTAACGCATATGAATGCGTTGGATTGCGATTTTTACCTGAGAATTTCGCTCGAATTATATTTAAAACGCATGTTGGTCGGCGGATACGATCGAGTGTTCGAAATCGGACGCAATTTCCGCAACGAAGGGCTTTCGCGTCGTCATAATCCCGAATTTACGATGCTGGAGGTCTATCAGGCGTACAGCGATTATCGCGGCATGATGAACTTGGTGCGGGAGTTGATGCGGTATTTGTGCGAAAAGGTTATTCATAAGACCGCGCTGAAAAGCTACACGGGCGAAATGATTGAGTTGGGCGGCACCTGGGCGGAAAAAACTTACGCCGAATGTATTTTGGAAGCCACGCAGGATGACCATTGGTTTGAGCATTCCAAGGAGGAAAAACTGCGCGCCTGCGAGGCTTTGGAAATTGAAGTCAATCCCGCATTGGAAGATTTCGAGGTTACCAATAATGTTTTTGAGAAGTGTGTTGCGCCGAAACTGTTGCAACCGACCTTTGTAACGCAACTTCCAAAAGAGCTGTGTCCGTTGGCGAAGTTGAACGAAAACGACGAGCGTTTGTTGGATGTTTTTGAATTATATATCAACGGACAGGAAATCGCGCCGGCGTATTCGGAGCAAAACGATCCGTTTGTTCAAAGAAGAATGTTTGAGGCGCAGGCGGGCGAGGAGGTACAGAAGATCGATCAAGACTTTCTGACGGCATTGGAATACGGGATGCCTCCTGCGGGCGGAATGGGGATTGGGATCGATCGTCTGTGTATTTTGCTGACGGAAGCCGATAAC
>JAFVCI010000019.1 GCA_017479315.1 Opitutales bacterium
GCTCCGCTCTCCCCGATGACATTCCGATGCCGGCAATCGCCGCACCGACGAACAGTGATTTGGTAATATGATGCATATTCATAATATTATAATGAGAACCGTTTTTTTTTTTTTTTGTCAAGTAGTTTTTTTGAGGAAAATGGGAATTTTTTTTAAAAAAATCGGTCATCATGTGTTTCAAAAACGAATTTTCAAACACGGAAGCAAAAAGAAAAGGCTTTATTTTGCCTTAAAATTTTTCATAAATTGACCGTTGTCCGAAAGAAGGCTTTCGATATCAGTTCTCATGAGCCGTTCCTGCGTGCGCCTACGCAGGGAACGTTTTTCTGCTTCCGTTGCAAAGCGTCGCGCAATCTTTGAAAGTACGCAATCGGTTTGGAATACTTATTTTAAACAAATTCAAATGTACAGAACCGTCTGACGCATTCCGCGAGCATCCGTAACGATCCATCAAGTCTGCGACCCTTGCCGAACCCCGCTAAAACTTCATCTCAAAAAGCGAAATCTTCCTACCACCGAAACAACTGCGGAAGTCCTTTTTCGAAAGTATTCGCTACTTCGCCCTGAATGAGCGGCAGGGTATATTTCAGCATGGAATACTGAAGCGTCATGGTGTCGGCGGAAATCCAATCGCTCGGGAAGAATTTGATGCCGGTAATTTCCTTTAACAGTACAAGGGTCGGATCGCAGGAAGCGGCTTTGTTGTCGTTGCGAACCAAAACGACCGCTTTTTCGCTTTCGCCTTTTACAAGGGCTTGAACCGCCGCGCAACCGCAGGCGACGGCTTCCGTCTGATCCTGTTTGGAGAGGAAGTGCGATATCGGTTGCAGGCGCAGATTGTACGAGGCAAGGCACGTCGGGATGCTCAGTTCGGATTGAATGAGCTGCTCCAACCAGGCACCGACGGAGTTAAGCCCACTGATATCCAGCGGATTGCCTTCTTCGTTGATGAGTTGCGAATGCGTGACGACCAAGATCGATTCACGACGTTGTAATTTGTTGCGAAGAATGGTCAAAAAACGCTCGGCATTGAACGGTTGCTCCGGCAGACAAACAATGTACGGAAGGTCGTTGGCATCGACGCTCTTTTCGGTTGTTGCGGATAGCAGAGCGGCTCCGGCGACGATCCAACTGCCGGCGTTTTCGACTTCGCAAACACCGACGGGAATCGCTTCGTTCCGCAATATACGTTCAAAGGATGTCAACAGCGCATTCAGACATTTGACACTGCTGCCGTAGCCCAACCCGTGATCCGTCATCGGAAGTTCGTTGTCGTTGGATTGCGGAATAACCGCGCCGCGAAGTTCGTATCCTTCCGCTTTCGCCGCCCGCAACAGCCGCTGCGTGTATTCGATTGATTTTGCATCGCCGATGACCGCAAGCAACTTTATGTTGTGTTGCGACAGAATACCGATGATTTCCCTAAAAGTTTCGTCGGTCGGCTGAAAATCGTACGCTTCGTGTCCGAGCGCGTTGCCGGCAGTCGAAAGGAGCAACTGCGCCTTCTTCTGTGAAAGCGCCGCCAAATCGATGAAGTTTTGCGATAAAATGCCCTCAAATCCGTTGCAGACACCGTAGACTTCCTCAATCGCTTCATGATTGAGTGCCTCGGAAAGAACTCCGTACAAAGCGGAATTGCCGACGGCACCCGAAACACCGCTCTGCAGAACAAGTAAGTTGCAAGACTCCATGGTACTTTCACGGTAGGGGCGTTCAGGCGACGTTTCAATCCAAAAGTGAAAATTTACGGGAAATGTTGAAAAAATTTTACGGTAAATCGCGTTGTCTTTTGGAAAATAAAGGAATTTTTTGCCAAAAAACAACGGAAACGGAACCCTCAGAGCTTTTTTAAAATGCCGTTTGTCGCATTTTTAATCGTGGCGCACCTTAAGGGACTCGAACCCACAACCCTCTGTTCCGAAGACAGATGCTCTGTCCGATTGAGCTAAAGGTGCATTCTTAAAAGTATAAACATCCGCAGGACTCATCGGGAAACGTTCGGTACCAACCCGCAACAGTCAATCTCGTGTGTATCCGACAAAACTGCCAACCTCGACCCTCCCGCTGCTTCGCCCTTGGATCCTGTTTTTATACCCGAAAACATACCGCCTTTGTCCTTATACAAAAAACACACTCAGCGTATCAACAGTTACGATACAAACCGTAGCCCATCATCCGGGTTGCTTCCATGGCACGCCTTGAGGGATTTGAACCCACGACCTCCTGATCCGTAGTCAGGCGCTCTATCCGCTGAGCTAAAGGCGCATCGGATATTCTTAGTGGAAGAAGAAGAATGGATGTTGTCAATGCGAATTCGTTCGGTACGGGAAGCGTTTTTGCAAGGGGTCTCGGTGCATCGCCCCTAATTTACCCTCATCCATCTCGTCCCATAACTCCGAGCACATCATGTCTTTTCTCTCCCTCTCCTCAAAAACCACAAAAAAACCACAAAAAAGTATTGACACCATTTCTAAAAACCTCATGCCGATTTTATCGGCCGAAAAAAGCGGCGGTGAAAATTTGTGAACTTATGAAAAATCATATAAAAAACTACATAAAAATAATGGGGCTGGCGGCGGTTCCGTTCGGAACCGCGCCGGCGGAGGACTAAGAAATCAAGGTGACGCAGGAAGAAAAGCCTGACGCCGAGCATTTCAAGATTGCGATTAGAGAGGGAGGTAAGGATCTAAAGGTGGCGGAAATCGTGTGGGCGCACAAGAGCAGCTACCCGGACCTGTGCAGCCCTCATAACCTTTTAAGACGAATATACGACGATACTGTCTCAATGGCAAAAAAAACCGATCTGTTCAGAGAGTTTGCCTTTAAGAACAGCCTGTTGTGTGAATCAGTGCAATACGCGTTTGAGTGTTTGGAATTTTACGAAAAAAACAAGGAAGATGTTTGTTTAAAGGAATACATAGATGGGGTTGCAAATTGTTTCGTAAGTGAGAAAATGATTGGGGAATGCCCAGTGCGGTTGGTAAAGAGGGAGTTGGTGGAGCAGTTTTTGCATGGCGATGTGACCAAAAGGGATTTTGCAAGCATCGTTTCCGGTATATACAAAGAAGCACAAGAACGTTTAAAAGCGGGCGACGAATCGATTCACATCGGAAAAAAGTTTCTGTTAGGCGATAAAAGTAGGTATGCTGTTTATCGGTTGCCGGAAGTGTATACATGTGCGTATTATTACATTTCTTTGAGAGGTTTTGAAGGTATTCATCTTTTTTTGATGAAAGATCTGCAACATAGAGTAAGTCCGTCAGATTACACGCTTGTTGTTTACGATGAAAGAGAAAGAAAAGTTGAGAGGAGGGTTATTCGTGTTCTGTCTGATATTCCGTTGATTTGTCATAATCTGGCACGGGAGATCCTGTATACCAATAACGAAATCATAGACATTGAATTAAGGGCGCAGGTTTTGTTAATGATCGGATTTGGAAAGTGCAAACTGAGTGAAGTTTGGATTTATAACCTCGATAATAAATTTAAGGCGTTGGGTATATATCTTAATAAGTTTGGCGAAAAAATAGGGTTATGCCCAGTTCTTATTTTGGAAAGTTACCCTGCAAATGGTGTTGATAGTTTTTCTTGGCACGTTCCGTGTGTCGTGGGTTTGCGAAAGGCAAAGCAGGGCGATAAAATCGGGTTCGGAGTATGTGAGGTCTGGATTGATGGACTTGCTTCTTACAAACGTAAGAGTAAGTTTCTCAAAGGTGTCTTTGATCGTGTGTTTGAAAGTCCGAGCGAATGGATGCGATTTTTGGATCAAAACCGCGCTCAATTGGAAGAACGGGAAAGAAAATTTTATAATGAAAACAAGATAGCAATTGAGGATAAAAAAGAAGAACCCCAAGTTGAAGAAGAGAAGGGAAAGAAACCCTTAAGAAAGGGAGAATCTCCAGAGAAAATCGAAAAGAACGAAATAATAATGAAGGAAGACAAAGACCCGTTTGGTGAGAACTGAGGATCCGTAACATCTAACATCCAAATTCTCGCGCCGCCCAAAAGGGCGGCGCTGTGTGTTTATGTTTCAATATCTTTAATTTCCATAAAATATCTTTTCCAACAAATCCTGTACCCTAAAAACCCTTGTCATCTTTAAGCGGTCGCCGAAAATAAAAGCCGTGGAGCGGTTCACGGTCTATGTTGTGGATTTCGAAGGAAGCCTTGCGACGGGGATTTTGGAATACGGGCTGGTCGGGATTGATTCCATTGAGGGTATTTTTTCCGCAGAAACCGCCTTTTGTAAAAACCGCGGGCGTATTTCGGATGCCGAATTCGCGCAACATCACATTTCCGAGGAACGGGTGGCGAGGTGTGAAGATTTTATCAACGTCGTGCCGAAGTTTGTTGAATTACGCAAGGGGGGCTTCTTTTGCGCGCACAATGCGGCTTTCGAAAACGCTTTGCTGAATTCCTACTGCCCCGTGGTGTTGAATGCATGCAGTGTTGGTGCGGGTTCGCAGGCATCCTGTGGACCCTGGCTGGATACGTGTGTGCTTTATAAAAAGTATGTCAAGCAAGTGCTTTGGGGACAAATCCCATCGATCGCACGAGGGCAAACAGTTGGGGATATCGATGCGGAAGGTGCGTTGCACAAGGAAGGCGGCGCATCTCAATCCTCTTTTCCCGACGATGTATCTTACGTGTATCGTTCGCAGGCGTTGCCGTCC
>JAFVCI010000020.1 GCA_017479315.1 Opitutales bacterium
GGCATATTTATGTTCAAAGTATTGGATCACCAATGGGTACCGAAAGATAAGCCTCTTATCCAATTGACCACAACGATGAGCCAAAAAGATCTTGAGGAATACGGCACATACGAGGCATTATGCTATACTATCAATAAGGATAAGACAAAAGCGAAGAAAAAGAAAAAATAAAAGCGAAGCATGGTATTACCGTAAAAAAGATACATCAGACGCAAACAAAAAACACAAAATCAGTCGCATATTCCACGCAAGATATGCGACTCCAAACCTCTCCCATATTCACACCACTACCTACATTATAAGCAACGAAAGATACATTCAAAAGAACCTAAAACAGGACAAGGACATTAAACAATCACCAGACCTCAGTCCTGCCAATCAATTTGCCCATCAATAGCTTCACCTACAGACTGATAAAGACCTTCCGTTTCTGACATAATTCGTTCTATGCTTTGATTTTGATACACAACACGTCCGTAGGCCTCCACTTTTGGATCATCCGGTCGGTACAGGCAGGCGATTTTTGCAGATAAACGAAAAAGATTGAGCAATAATTTTTCATGCCGAGCTCTGTTGAAAGAACTGGACTTCATAAAGCATCTCAATGTGTACCTCTGTGTCGAAAATGCCGAAATAACCATCAAATCGCGCTTAGTTAACTCAACATCATCACTTTCCAAAAATGAAACAACATCGCACTCCGTTTTTTCAAACGCCGTTGCAAACCCAACACAATCCTCCTTCGTACCCCAACAGCTATAAGCTAACTGCAAATAACCAAGGCTTGGCTTCGCATTCACAGAACATACACAAAAACACATAGTACACAAAAAACTCAACAAACACTTCACATGTTGTATGCTCTTTGAAAAAATTATCCCTGTCAATTCTTTTACTGCATCAGGCGCTTGATATGCACTTGATGCACTCTCTCGAATTTTTATCACTTGAATCTTGAAGATATGGAACAGACTACTAAACCGAATTGCGCCGATTTTTAAAAATTGCGTGTCCATCATGCAATTTTGATCCTTATCGAAGGCATTTATACCTTTTCAACCAACTCCCTTACCTTCCTTTTCACCCTCTCTAAATCCCCGCAGGTCAAAATCGGAATAAGCGTCTGTATCTCCTCAATCGGCTTATTCCACCATTGCAACTTTAACAATAATTCAATCAATTCATCATCGAAACGCTTTCGAAGCAATTTTGCGGGATTGCCGACCGCGACGGTGTACGGCGGAATATCGCAACCGACGGTACTGTTTAAGCCGATAATCGCGCCGTCGCCGATATGAACGCCCGGCAAAATCGTCGTGTTTTGCCCAATCCAAACGTCATTGCCGACAACGGTATCGCCTTTGTATGGCATATCGGTCTTGGGCGGAACGGGCATCCTCCAACCTTCGAAAATGTAGAACGGAAACGTCGAAGCGGCATTCATTTGATGATTGGCACCATTCATCACGAAATTTACGCCCGCGGCGATTTGGCAAAACTTACCGATGATTAACTTATCGCCGCAAAAATCATAGTGGTGCGTAACGTGCTTTTCGAAATCCGTATCGCCGAAGTACGTAAAGTCGCCGACAATAATGTTCGGATTTTTAATCTGCGGCTTGACGTACGTGACGGTTTTGCAGTTCGGCACGGGAAATAAAACACTCGGGTCGGGTACGGCGCTTTTACTCACGAGAACAATTCTAGAAAAAAAGTAATATGCCGGCAATAAAATTCCTGTTTTTACCGACAACGGCATGTCCTGTTTTTTGCAACATCCGTGGTGTTATCATAACAGACACCTCTCAAACGAGACGCATATTTCGCTTATTCAACGTTCTTTAAACATGCACGACGTCGCTCCGCCTCCGTCGCGGGCACAAATTGTGCTGTTGGGTTAAGCATGGTATGCAAAACAATCGCACAATCAACCACACCTTCAAAATCAAATGCCTTCAAAAAACGTCCCGACTGGACGCTGGTTCGCGATCACCTGCCGCTGTTAAAAAGCATTATCGGTAAAATGTCGCCGACCTTCCCGCCGACCGTCGACCGCGAGAATATGTACGCCGTCGGTCTGTTGGGGTTGATTTCGGCGGGACAAACATTCAATCCGAACAAAGATGCGCAATTCGGAACCTACGCCGCCATCCGCATCAAGGGCGCGCTGTTGGACGAACTGCGGCATTCGGATTATCTGCCGCGGTACCTGCGCACCACCGTCAAAGCCGTTAAAAAGATGATGACCGCTTACGAAGAAGAATTTCAATGCCCGCCGTCCGATAAGGTAATTTGCGATTATTTTCGCCTGACGCCTCAAAAATGGAATCGGATGAAGCCGCACCTGAAGCCGCGCGTAACGTTGTCGCTGAATAAATCCCTTATGCCGAACGACGCAACCGCCTTGACGCTGCAGGAACAACTGGAGGACGTTCAGCAAAAGACCGCGCGGGAATTGTACGAAAAGAAGGAGTTGATGGATCTTCTCAAACTGCAGGTGCAATTTTTATCCGAACCGGAGCAAAAGGTTCTCGATATGCATTACAACGAAGGCATTTTCTTGTCGGAAATCGCGCGTCGGATGCGCATGGGACAATCGAAAAT
Source organism: Opitutales bacterium (assembly GCA_017479315.1). Lineage (GTDB taxonomy): Bacteria > Verrucomicrobiota > Verrucomicrobiia > Opitutales > UBA9783 > UBA3222. The sequence continues at coordinate 2,605 of JAFVCI010000020.1, forward strand.
TTGGCAAATGCACGCCAAAGCGATTGAGAAAATTCGCCGCCGCATCGTCAAAGCCATCGGTGAGTAGTCGCGAAGTATCACGTACTTTATAAAAAGTGCTACGGGTTTTTAAGAAGTATTGCGTATCCCGGTAAAAAAACCGGGGACATACTTTGTTTTCGTCAGAATGTTATCGATGACTTTTAAAATCCGCTTTTGCCGTTGTTTAGTGCACTTCTTCCTTCAATGAAAATAAAAATTTTGGACACCGACGATTTTTGTCCGATTTATACCGTAACGGTATGCATGAAACAAAAACCACTCTCCTGTTATCCGCATGTTTATTTCTGCATGCGCACGTATTATCCGAAAGAAACCCGTCGGCCGAAACCCAAAACCTACAAACCCTGTCCGACGGTTCCGCTCGATCCGACACCATAAGTTCCAATGTACTCCGAAAGACCGCGAATGCCTCGAAATCGGTTCAAAGTGGAGGAAATACACCAATTTCCGCAGAAAGAAAGCTTAAAGAAGCATCGGTAGCGGTTGCAAACGCGGAGAAGGCATTTGAGACTGCATCTTCGAAAGCCGACCCGAACGATGCCTTCCGCGACGCCGACCGCCTGGAAGAGCAAACGGATGCGGTAACGGCGATGTTGCAACAACAGCTGTTTGCGCCGCACGACGGGAATTTAATTCTTCAGGCGGTTAAAAAATTACCGCAAAACGAACAAACCTCGGCATCCGTCGAAGCGATTGCCGCCGAATTGAAGGTTCGCTTAAGCGATGCGTTGCGGAAAATCTGCCCGTACGATACGCATGCATTGGATACCCTTACTCTGCAACTGGCGGATGTCATTCGTGCGCACGGCATTCGCCAAAAACGCCCGTTCGCTTTGTTTAATCCCGAAGATATTCGGTATTTGACGGCGGGTTTGTATCATGTGTTGCAGGAAACCGACATTCAACAGCTGATTGTTTTTTAACAAACGCCTCCGCATTGGAATAAACACATAAACATAAAACACTTCCCGTTTATCGACTGCCGTTGTGCGCCGAAGCACTTTATCGCCGTGAATGTCGAAAAACAAATGAAAATTTTGACAAAAACAACAGCCAATCTTCCCGACGAAACGTCAACTTCGCATTGCCCGTCGTCGGTGTTTTCCGCATGATATTCCCATGAAAACCCTTCTCTTATTACCGTTTCGCGGATTGCTTTGGTTGCTCCTGGGACTGCTCTGTTCCTCCGTCTGGTTATTGATTGCGGCAATCTTTACAACCTCTTACTGGTTGCCGCCGACGCTTTCGTGGTTGTGGGAGATGAAGACCGATTTCCCCTGTAAAATCGAATCGGCAAAAATTGAATGGTGGAAGGGAAAAATTTGCTTAAAGAATGTTACGCTTTACAACCCGACGTTTTTTTTCAGTTCCGACGTGGCAAGCTTTTCGAAAATCGAATGCCGCTTCGATTGGCTCTCCCTGCCGAAACAAACGCTTCATATTGATGAATTGAAGTTCTTTGGCACGAAACTTGCTCTCATAGAACAAGGTGAGAACAACAACTGGACGATGCTGAACCGTCATTTAAATACGCACGAAAAACAACCGACAAAAGGCGTTTGGGTGGAAAATCTGCGCTTTACGTTTGACGGCATGGTCGCGCACCATTCTTACCGCGGTACGCCGACGGTATCGGTGACAAAACGCACGCGCTCCTTTGAATTCTCAAACCTCTGCATCAACGTTCCGCAGGACGTACGGAAAAATCTGAACCAACCGTGTACGTTACAAACCGTGTACGGGGAGTGCGGAATATTGCTGAAAAAATAACAAAATAAACTACAAAACGTATGAGTGTTTCCGGTCTGCAAAGTAGCAATCTGCAAAACGCGGTTAGTGGCATCGTTAGCGAAAATATTAAAGATGTCAAAGAAGATATCAAAACGGGTATCTCAAATATACAAACAAAGGCGCTGTCTTTTTTCCGAAAAACAAAAGAAACCGTCCTTAAAAATCTGAGCTTTCTAAAAAGCCTCTTTATCACCGGAAGTATGGTCGTGGCAATCGTTGCCGCCGTTAAAGGTCTTGCGGCAGTGGGATTGGCGGCACTCGGTCCGGCAGGATGGGCGGTAATCGGCGGTGCTTTTTTAATCGGACTTGCCATATGCGCCTATGATGCGCATGCGAAAGGAAAAAGCATAAAAGATACCATCAAAAGTGTGCTGTCGGATATTTGCACCTACACGGCTCTTTGCATACTCTCTGTGGCAAATAAAGTCATCGCAGAAAAACAAAGCATCGGTCAAGCTCTTGTATCTCTGAAAGATGATATTTTGGGCAAAGGGGAACAGATGATCAATACCATGAAAAACGAAATGAAGGGGTATTTTGAAGATTTAAAACGGGGTATAGGAGATGAAATCACGAGCTTGAAGAATAAACTTTCTAAGAAAAAAGACCAACTTTCTTATAAATTCGATGAGATCTTAAAACGACTGGAGGACAAAATTGAACAAAGGGAAGATATAAAAAAGGAAGATAAGAACACGTTGACAAAAAACTTAGAGGAACAAATCAAGAAGTTAAAAAAGGAGCAAATAGATCAATTTGAAGAGTTTATAAAAAATTTTGATACAACAGACAAAGAACAAGGTATCGGTAAGTTGCAAACATTCTTTGACAACTTCATAGAACAAATAAAAAGCGGAAAAGATAAAGAAGGAAATGCCGTAACCATTGATAAGCTTGTGAGCGATTTCCAAAATACAACCTCAGAGGTATCCGGAATCATGGGTGAAATCATCTCGAAAACCAAAAATTTCTTACAACAGGAAACAGGACTGCTGAAACATCTGGACATTGGGGAGGTTTTAGATATCGCAAAGAATGGTGCGTTGGATAAGATTCAGAGATACGGCATGGACGAATTGGGAGAGAAATGCCTTGAAATCGAAACATTATCAGACGGAAACCAAACCATAAAAGACGCCCTGTCGAATGTGGTGGAGATCATTCGACAGCCAAAACAAGAAAATGCAAAAGGAGTATTTGAATCTTTTCAAAAAAGCTTAAGTAATCTGGAAAATGCAGCGAGAAACTTAAAATCCCAAAAGGTATCGATTGCCGTTGAAAGATTTGTTAAATCTTGCGAAACGCAATTTCCGCAAGATAGTTTCGAAATAAAATCAGACGAAGATCAAGTTCAGGACTTCTTTAACACACTGTTCGGAATTAAAGACCCTCCGAAAGACGTACAGAATCCGTAAAACAACGCCCAACCAAAGTCTGCAATAAACGTATAAATTTAATTTCATCATGGAAACATTCAAACAACAGGATCCTTCTTCTCTTTTGGCCTTTTTACAGGTTCTGGGGGAAATTGACGAAACACAATCCGGTGCGTCCATCATCGATCGCATTTTGGAAAATCAGACCCGATGGCAATCTTTCATCGAACAACAGAAGCAACATTGTCAAAAATCGATGCAATTATTCCGTTTTTACGATACGAAAAACAAACTGAAATCGCTTTGGATCCGCCTGCAACTTGGGAAATATCATCCGAACAAAAAGGAGCTGACGCTTTTGAATGAATATGCGACGCAAGCAAAGGAGAGCGGGAATCTTGAGGATGCCTTTCATATGTTCAGCTTTATGGCACTGATGTGTCCGCGCAACTACGTGCTTTACCTCAAAGTCTGTGAAGTGTGCGATCAACTCCACGGGATTGAAGCCGCGGTGCAATTGTACGAAATGACCGCCCGTTTATTTGAAGAACCGAATGTATTGTTTTTGGCGGCGGAATGCGAGGCACGTTGCGGGCATTGGGAGCAAGCCAAAACCTACGTCACCCAAGCCCTGGCAATCTTCGAACAACGACCGCCGAGTACGCCGCAGGAAATGGAATTTAAAGCGGATTTAAAGGAATTGTCGGAATTGGTTGAAAAAGCCTGTGCGTAGGGAGCAATGCAACATCGATCCTCATTCGAACTTTAAAAGTGCTTTGAATATAAACACATGCGTTGGATTTTAACGATTGCCTTTTTATTGCCGCCGTTCGTAACCTTCGGCGGCAAAAAATCTCCGTGGAAAGTTTTTTCGGATCAAAATGCGCGCGCGGCGTTTAAAAAAATGCTCACGCAACATTCCGACGGAAAAAAAGTAACATTGGATCGCATCGAAACGGTTCAAATTGACAAGGCGCATATCAAATCGACGGAGGGCTTTGAAAAACTGACCGCCCTGAAAACTCTGTCGTTATCGTACAATTTTATTCGGGATGTTTCGCCAATTGTGTCGCTTCCAAACCTGCGACAATTGGATTTGAGCTACAACGACATTACCAACGGCATGGTATTCATGAACCGTGACACGCTGGAACTTTTGGATGTGTCGCACAATAAAATCAAGTACACTTTCACGTGTACGTTTCGAAATTTGCGCAATTTAAACCTGTCGACGAACCTCATCGAACAGTTGCAAACGAGCGAGCAATCCAATCACATGCTGGAAGCAATCGATATTTCCGATAATCCGTTGACGGGTTTGTTGCCGAAGTTGACCTTCCCGTCACTGAAGGTGTTTCTTGCAAACAAGACGTTTTTGAAAGATCTTTCGCCGCTGTTTGTCTGCACTACCCTGGAAACATTGGAGGTTGAGCATTGCCCCAATCTGCGATCGATCGAGAAGCTGTTCCCGTACAATAAAGTTACCGAAACGTACACCTGTGTTTTTCCGAAATTAAAAAAACTATCGATTTCCGAAACCTTTTTAAATGAAAAATCAAAGGAAATTTTGCGTAGCATTTACGACGGCGCGTTGGAACAACCGATTACGATCAACGGCAAATTCATTCAATCGAAACGCAAAACGGAACCGAAAAAGGTGATAAAATTCTGACAGCGACCCGTGAGATTGATTTTCGGGAACAATCGCCGAAAGATACAATCGGAACTCGCGTGTTTTCCTTCAATGTGCTTCGATGATAACGTTGAATGAAAATCATTACTGCGGTATGCGCTTTGGTATTTATCCTGTTGTGTAAATTTTATTGGCTCCCGCAATCGTCCCTTGAAAAAAAACCCGTACCGTTGTTTCCCGATCCGAACAACGCCTTATGCGAACTGCGTCCGTTAACGGATTTACAGCGGGAATTGTTGGATTTTCGCCCCGATTGCCTGCATACGGCATACAATTTTTCCCGCTATTCGGATGCGTCTTTCCCGAAACAACAAACACTTCGGCAAGCTGTCAAACAGCGCCTGTTTGAAACGCTCAACGAAGCACCGTCAACCCTGCCGAATGCGTCGGATGTTTTCAAGTGCGACGATCCGATGCAACAGCCGTTTTTAACCGTACTGCATATCGGCAGGCATCCGACACCAATCCGCCCAAAACAACCGCAACATACGATTGGCTTTTCGGAAAATTCATATCCGGTTCACGAACCGTAATGTGCTTCGCATCGGGTAGGTTTTAGAATCCCATATCGAGCGAAAGATCGCCGTTGAAGCATATCATACGGTTTTTGTGTCCCGTACGGTTTTTTGAAAGTAAAAACGAAGTACTTTTAAACCCGGTACACCAAGAATGACAAAAATTTCGTGCTCTCTTCCCGCCTGCGCCTGTTGCCGGACGGTCGCGGTACATTCGAGAATTTTTCTCTTCCGCCGTTCATTTATCTTCGTTCTTTGAAGATTTTTCGGTCTTCGGCGTTAGCATAAAACGTTCAACACGCTCGACGGTTAATTCCTCCGCTTTAAATTTCTTCGCCATTACGGGTACAAAGCATGTATGCAGACAATGCGTTTTCCCTTCGGCGTAAAAACGAACAATCAGGAATTCGGGTTTTTTTTGCGCCGGTTCGGTAACATGCTCATCCGGAACCCCCTGCGGTGTGATACCAAAGCGTGTCGTTTCCCCCATTGTCCATGCGGCATTCTCAACTTCTACTCTAAAATCGTACGTACCGGGCGACTTACGCACAAAATTAAACACCCCGTCGGAAACATTTCGCACGGCATACCATGTTCCGACGCAGGATTTTGTGTTCGGCTGTTCCTTTAAAAAAAGCACACATGCCTCCGCACACGGCACCAAACGTTGCCTTTGTCGCATTGTTGACCGCTGATGATTTTGAGAAACGTACCACTTCATGCAAACAGAAACGGCAACGGACAAAGCGGTTAAACACAGCAATACCTCCAACGTCGTAAAGCCGTCATATCGTCTGCCGTTGCATTTCACGGCTCCAGCTTTAAACCCAATCGCAGGTAGGTCGGCGTATCCCAATAAGACTCGGCATATTCGCCTTCGAAATTCAAACGTATTTGGGACGGATCATCGTAAAGGGCTTTTTTGGATTTTTTGCGCCGAAAACGTTCCGTTTTTAAATTTTTCGCGCCGGCAGTCAAAATCAGCAAAGCGGTTGCCTTGTTTGTCTCACCCTCTTGCACAGAACAACTCGTCAAAAGCGGCACATCGGCAACGTTCAACCGCCCACGCAGATCTTCGTGCAACGTTTTCAGCGCATTCAAAGGCAATTCCGAAGAACTTTGAAGAAATAAACAGACGCGTTGCGGTAC
>JAFVCI010000003.1 GCA_017479315.1 Opitutales bacterium
CTTTGATTTAAAATCGACAAATTTCTTTCCCTAAAATACAATTAAAATATCATGAAATCCGCAAGGCTTTGTATTTCCGTCAGCCCGGAGTTGTATGATTGGGTGAGAAGTCAGGCGAGAAAACGAAAAACGTCCGTCAGCCGTTACGTACGCGGATGGATGGAAGATACCATGGAAACGACGGACGAGGAGGTCAAACCGTACCCGATTGAGGAAGTCATTGCCGAATCCAAACAGGCGGAAATGGATCTTCGGGAAGGACGATTGCAGGAATTTGACAGTGCGGAAGAGATGTTGGAATTTTTACACAACGATTCTTTGTGAAACCTCGATTAACAAAGCAATTCAGGAAAGATTACGCCGCCGCAAAACATACGGTTCTGTTCCACAAAATTGATGAACTTGTTGCATTGGTTTTGCGCAATCCCTTTCAAATCCCGCCGCCGTACGAAAAATTAAAGGGCGAGGTCAACACCTACTCGCGGCGCATCAATCAACAACACCGTTTGGTGTATCGCGTGAGCGGCGATAAAGCTATATTTTTGCGTTGTTGGAGCCACTATGAGTAGTGAACGAAACGTACGCGCCACCCTTTCCGCTGCCAAAAGTTGTTTTTTATTTTCACCGATTAACATTGCCTTTTAACACCGAACACTCATCATAAGGTGATCGACTTTATGGAACTTTTCCGAAATCTTTGGGGCATTTTTTGGATGCTGTTTTTTTTCGGCGGTTCGATTTTTATCCATGAATTCGGGCATTTTTGGATCGCCAAAAAGCGCGGATTGCGTGTGCCGAAATTTTCTATCGGTTTCGGACCGAGTTTATTCTCGTGGAAGCGCGGCGAAACCACCTACTGTCTGGCGTTGTTCCCGCTCGGAGGGTACGTTGCGTTGCCGCAAATGGGCGAAATTCCGATCCTCGAAGGAAAGGGAAATGACACGTTGCAACCGATTTCTTTTACCAGCAAGTGTCTGGTGGCGGTCATGGGTGCCGTTTTCAACAATTTATTCGCCTTTGTGCTTGCCTGCCTGCTGTGGGCGGTGGGCTTACAAACGCCGGCGCAGGAACGGACGCGCACGCTCGGTTATGTTTTGCCGACTTACAACAACGTCGAAACGCCCGCCGCCAAAGCGGGTTTGAAGCAGGGCGACGAGATCCTGGCGGTCGACGGTACGCCGATCGAAGCGTTTTCGGACATCGAAAAACGCATTATTTTGAGCACGGGGCACGATACAAATCAACAGCCGCAGGCGGAAGTCACCTACAAACGCAACGGCAACATTTTCAAGGCAATCCTCGATTTGATGCGGGTTCAAACCAATCCCGTCACAAAGGACGAAGTGCGTTTCAGCGGCATCGCGGCACCGCAACAGGAACTCGTCATTGAAGCGTTCGAAGCGGGTTCGTTTGCCGAAAAAAGCGGTCTGCGCAAGGGCGACAAGCTGTTGCAGGTCAATGACGTTCCGCTGTATTCGATCATGGATTTGCGGGAGTATCTGAATAAAAAGAAGCCGCAGACGGTTACGTTCTTGGTCGAACGCAAGGGCGAAACGATGCGCATTGCGTGCGAAACCAAGACCGAAATTCAAACGCGCGGCTGGTTGCGTTACGGAAACGAAACGGACTACGTCGACGGCTATGAAGGCGAGGACGGCGTTTATCTGCTCAATACCGTCGGCGATAAATTCTCCGCCGTTCCAAACGAAGGTCATATTTTAACCTGCAACGGTGCTTCGGTTCAAAACGCGCAACAGCTGTCGGAACTCATCAAAACGGCAACCGCCCGTTCGATCATGCTGGAAGTCGAAGCGCATGGTCTTCGAAGGATCGTTGTGTTGCCGAACGACGGCGAAACCGTCACGGTGCACCCCGCCGAAACCGTTCAACGGGTCGGGATCGCGTTTGCGCAACCGATGCGGACGGTGCACGAAAGCCCCTTCGGGCAATTTAAAAAAGCCGTCGGTTCCACCTTCGAAACGCTCGGATGCCTCGTCAATCGCAATTCCGACGTTAAAATGAAACACCTCATGGGCGCGCCGGGTATTATGCGCGTGTTGCACCGCTTTTCGATCGATGATTTTCGACGCCTGCTGTGGTTTATGGTGATCTTAAACATCAACCTCGCGATTTTAAATTTACTCCCAATCCCCGTACTCGACGGCGGACACATTTTGTTTGCCGTGATTGAAAAGATCCGCCGCAAACCCCTGCCGCCGAAGTGTATTCTCGGTATCCAAAACATCTTCGTCATGCTGTTTCTGGGGCTGATGGCATACGTGATTTTCTTCGATTTGCGACGTTGGCAGGGCGACGTACAATCGGAAGCGGAACAACGGCGGCTGGAGAAATTGCAGGTACCCGTTCACATGAAGTAGCACCGAGGTGCACCGTACGGTATTCGCGGTGCGTGCCGTGAGAGAACTTCGACGAAAAACGGTTGTCCGTATGTGGTTTTTCGATTGACACCGTCGATAATCGAAGCGGAACGGCAACAATTTGAAACATTGCGGAACATAACAAAGCCGTTTTCGGCCGTACTGTTGCGTATGGTATAATAGAGCATTAACCATGGAGCGGTTGCGTCGTAAAGCGGTTGCGTGCGTTTTGATCTTAACCGCATTTTTCGGACAAGAGGCAGCGTTTGCACTCGGTACGACTGAGGCAAAAGTCACTCCCGAGACGGCTTTTGTTGAAAAAAATGGAACGGCTTCCGAACCGCAACAACGTTCACCGAGGTCGGCAGAACCTTTTCGCATCCTTCATCCGCCGGAAGAAGACGGCGTATTCCACAAAAAACGTCGACGTCATGTTCGCAGGCGCGTCCGTTCGTCATCCGCCGCGACGGAAGCTTCTTCTTTTGATCCGAACTTACACATTGTTCCGCGGCAACCGTTGTATCCGCTGATCGAAACGCGCACCGAACCGAACAAACGAAAGTTCTTTGTGCGTCCGCTGATTGCGCGTTACGAAAAGCCGAACAGCATCGAAAACAATTTCCTATATCCGTTCGGACAAGATTTTCAAAAGCCGAACCGACGTTACGGCTATTGTTTCTTCACGCTGTGCCGTTACGACACCAAAATCGAAGACCGAAAAACGTACCGCGAAGGCTATTTTTTCCCGTTTTATTTCTACAAATGCGGCTACGGCGAAGATGACTACACCGCCGTCTGGCCACTCGGCGGAACCATTAAAAATATGTTCGGAAAACAGCGCATCGACTGGTGCGGTTGGCCGCTGTACGTCAAAACGCACAAAAACAGCGACATCAACCAATGGTTCCCGTTCCCTATCCTGAACAAACGCAACGGTGCAACACGCGGGTTCGCCTTCTATCCGCTCGGCGGACATTTTTACAACGACAAAAAGGATTTACAATACTTCCTGTGGCCGCTCGGCTATGATCATCGCTTTTACGATAAACAGCACATAAAAAAAGGCTTTTTACCGTTTTACGCCTACGAAAAAAGCCCGAGGGTCAAAGATTTGAGTATCGTCTGGCCGTTTTTCGGACGTCGTTGGGAACAAAATCCGAACTACGAAGAACACCGTATTTTATGGCCGCTGTGGGTGCAGGGACGCGGCGAACAACGAATGGTGAACCGTTGGGCGCCGTTTTACACGCATTCGGAACGTACGAAGGGACATTATCAAAAAACATGGCGTTTATGGCCGCTGTTGAAGGAGCAATCGTGGATTGAACGCGACATCGACGTGCAACAACAGCAGGTTTTGTATTTTTTGGTGTGGAACCAGACGCAATATGCGCATCACACGGGGCGTTTTTTGGGGAAAAAGAGCCACTTTTGGCCTTTTTTCAGCAGTTGGAACAACGGGAACGGACGCAAACAACTGCAAATTCTCAGTCCGCTCAGCGTTTTTTTTCCCGAAAATCCGCTCGTACGGGATATTTACAACCCGCTGTTTCATTTGTTTCGCTACGAAAAAGACGGCGACGTCGTCCGTTACGGTGTTCTGTTTAACCTTTTTCAGGAATATCGGCGTCTCGACACGCATGAGCTGGATCTGAATTGGTTTCTGTTGTTTCGCTTCACAAAAACGCCGAAGGGCAAAAGTTTTTCCCTGTTGAAAGGATTGTTCGAATATAAGAAAATAGGGGGGAGAGTGTCCCTACGGTTGTTCTGGCTTCCGTCTCGTTCGCCCAAACAACGCAAGGCTCACGGAAGATGATGAAAATCCTCGAAGATTTGCAATACGCATTGGTTTTGCTGTTCAAAACGATCGGCGAACTGCGTTTTTTGCCGCGCCAATGGGGACGGTGCATACAACACGCCTGCAACATGGGGTATCAAACGTTGCCGATTGTCGGCATTCTGAGCTTGTTCATGGGCGGTATTTTGGCACTGCAAACGGGCTACAGTTTAAACAAAGTACCGGGTGCACAGAACTTTCTCGGGAGCATCGTCGGATTATCGATGTGCCGCGAACTCGGACCATTGATGACGGCGTTCCTCTTAACGGGGCGCGTCGGCTCGGCGATCACCGCCGAATTGGCATCCATGTCCGTTTATCAGGAAATTGACGCTCTGAAAACCATGAATTTGTCACCCGTGCGCCTGCTGGTCATGCCGCGCCTCCTCGGGGGCTTGCTGATGATGCCGTTGTTGACGATTTTTTCCAACATCCTCGGTTGGGTCGGCGGTTGGATCGTGGTGCATTCCGTCGATATTATCAGTATTAACGGCAGCATTTACTGGCGCGGTCTGAAAAAATTTGTGGATATCGAAAGCATCAACGACGGTCTGATTAAGGCGGAACTGTTTGCGTTGATTATCATTGCCGTCAGCTGTGCCGTCGGCTTGCGCACCCGCGGCGGTCCGCGCGAAATCGGCGCTTCCGTTACAAGCACCATCGTACAAACCATGGTCGCGATTTTAACATGCGACTTTTTCGTCTCCAAATGGCTGCTGTAGGAAAGTTTTTTTGCAATGACGGCTGAAAAACAAACACCGGTCGGGATTGAAGCAAAACACGTTACAAAGGTGTTTAACGGGAAAACCGTGCTGAAGGATTTAAACTTTTCCGTACAACCGAAAGAAGTTTTTGTGCTCATGGGACCGAGCGGCACCGGCAAAAGCGTCCTGTTGCGTTTAATTGCCGGATTGGATGAAGCAACCTCCGGAAACATTTGCATCAACGGTACATCGTTAAAAGAGGTAAAGCGCAAAAATAAGTACGTTCTCGGGCTCGTATTCCAAGCCGGCGCGCTGTTTAATTCACTTTCGATCTTCGATAATTTGGCACTTTACTTTCGTGAACACCGCCTTTGTTCCGAAAAGGAAATTACCAAACGCATCGAACGGGTACTCACATTGCTGAATTTAAAAGGCATCGAACAACAAATGCCTTCATCTTTATCGGGCGGCATGAAAAAGCGCGTGGCATTGGCGCGCGGACTGCTGATGGAACCCGACGTTCTTCTTTTCGACGAACCGACGTCGGAATTGGATTTGCTGACCGCTTCCTCCATCATCGAACTGATCGGGTCCGTCAATCGCCGCCTCGGAATTACGACCGTGATTGCTTCGCACGATATTTTGCTCGCGAAAAGCATCGGTCATCACATCGGTGTCCTGCAAAACGGAACGCTGGAAGAAATTTATACGCCCGAAACTTTGCTTCATTCCGACAACGCGTTCATTAGAAACTTTCTTAATCCGACGATTGACATCGACCACCCGCAATTTCCGTCTTTTTTGCTATGAAACACATCTTCGAAACCCTGAAAGTCCTGATTTTCACGCTGTTCGGCATCGCCCTGACGGTTATCGTTTATCAGGCACTGAACCGCTTAAACGTCAAAGACGACCGCCAAACGTACCTTGTATATGCGGCATTTGACGATTTAAAACAGTTGCAAATCGGCGATGACGTACGGCTGGCGGGCGTTCGCATCGGCAACGTAACCGACGCGTCGTTGCGCGGGAACCTGGCGGTTGCAACACTGAGCATCGATAAGAAATTTTCCGTCCCGTCGAATTCCGTCGCCACCATCTCCATGGCGGGATTGCTCGGCGCCAACTACATCGCGATTATTCCGGGAAACAGCCGAAATCCGTTGCAACCGAACGAAACGCTCCAAACCCAAAATCCGCTCGACGTCGGCGCGGTGCTGCAAAAATTCGGTTCCGTCGGCGAACGGCTGGATCGCATTTTGGCAAATTTCGAAGGGAAAGATATCGGCGATAATCTTTTCGGCGGCTTGCGGGACGTCGGCGATTTCTTCCGCAACAATCGCGAAAAACTCTCAAAAGTCATCGATAACTGCTCCGAGATCACTCAAAACGTCAATACGATTACGCAACATGTTGCCGAGGGTCAGGGCACGTTGGGAAAGCTGATTTACGACGAACACGCCTATAAAAAATTCAATGAAATGATCCAATCGCTGTCGGATATTGCGAAAAGCATCGAAAACGGGCAAGGGATCGTCGGGAAATTACTTTACGATCCGAAAACTTCGCAATCGTTCGATACGTTGATGGAAAATTCAAACACCATGATGAAGAATTTGAAGGAATTTTCCGCCCGCCTCAACAACGAACACAGCACATTGGGACGGATTATTTCCGACGATTCGCTTTATAAAAAAGCCGAAACCGCGCTCGATAAGGTCGACGGCGCCGTCAACAGCGTTTCCAACTCGGGACCCGTCACGGCGGTTGGTGCCGCCGCAAGCGCGCTGTTCTAAGGGCGAAGAACTTCGGAAGACAGGTGCGTTTCATTTGCAGGCAGTTGTTGCGAAAAAATGCTCAAAAAACGATGGGAGAAGGCGACTTTTGACCGTCGCCCGTTCAACGGAACAGCGCGTTTCGTAACAAAATAGATCCAAGCGGGCAGGCGTCGGTTCCAACACATCGTCTTCAAATAGAAATTCATTATCATCAGTTTCATACATATCTCCATCCCTGTTTATTCTCTTTAACTCGGAGCACATTTATGAACATAAACGCTCCGATCTTCTCAAATGTTAACTCTTTTAAAAACATGCATCCGCCTTCCGTCGCCCTACAATACCCGCCGAACAACCCGCATTTCTCTTGACCTCCCGTCAACACGGGAAATAATAAAGCTGTTGCCCGCCGGGGTAGCTCAGCGGCAGAGCAGAGGCCTCATAAGCCTTTGGTCGGTGGTTCGATTCCACTCTCCGGCACCAGTTTTTGCCGGTACTTTTTTGAGATATCGGTATTGAAATTGCGGGGAAGTAGCTCAGCGGATAGAGCTGCGGTTTTCTAAACCGTAGGTCGCGGGTTCGAGTCCCGCTTTCCCCGCCAGAGATGGGATTGCGAACAGCTCTATTGATACCTTGGCGATATCTGCATCAAAGGGCAGAATTTATCGACAATCTAAATTTATCGGAAGAAATAAACGGGTAACAAGATCCGTGCAGTAACACGCAGTGTCTTTTTTTCTAAAACATCTCCCGTATCCACTTCCTTTTTTCGCTACCATCATCTTATATATTAGGCTTTCCATGCACATTTATTCGCCCTGCAAATTTTGTTTAATCTAAATTTTTTAAAAATTTACTTGACAAAAAAAAAAAAATGGTTTCTAGAATCAGAATATCGAAATCTTATGCATAAATATCACAATATACACAACATCATCGGGTGTGCGGCGGCACTGGTCGTCGGCACACAAGTTAATAACGCAATGGCCGATTACGGTTACGGAAGTCTCGACGAACTGGAAGCGCACTGGCGGGAAGAACCAAGCGCAATTCCGGAAAAGTTTAATCGGCTTTGGTTAGATAATAACGATGGATACATATGGCAGGACTCTAGCAATCTTTTTGTCGGAACTACCAAAGATTATCGTTTTCTCATTAATGGAAAATACAACGACAACTATTCATTTAACGGAAAATGGGAACTTAACGGATTGCCAGAGAAATTCGGAGGAATAGAAGCCGTGAGGATCTATAAAGCACTGAGCAATGAGCATTTTTTGAGGAGCATTTTCGGAGTGGAAAATTTAATGAAGATTACGCTCAATCAAAATGAAGGTTGTTCAACGAAGATTGTGTATAAACCTAAATTCGGAGAACGGTTGTTTAAGGATGGGAAACGTATCGGATTAGAGATGTCGGTTTTTCAAAAATCGAGCAAGGGGGATATCGACGCGAACTTTCGGTTCATTTTCGAAAAAACGGGCGATATTGTGCAGATGGTCGCACTGGACGGTACGGTAGAAATCGGGTCTTTTGACGAAAATCACCACAGAACCGAACAGATCGGTCATATATGGATGCGGAAACCGCATTCGGTTGGCAGTGGATCCTGTAGTGCATATAATGGTCTTCGCCGGCTTCCAAAAATCTATAAAGAACTTCAGGAGAATTTCAACGCATGCAAGGGATACAGACCTTTTGACTTTTGGATTGAGGACATCGGGGATGACGGTTTCACCGGGGAAATTACGTCATCTACGCTTCTGCAAATTACAAATCAAAACTTTGTCAGGCATAAAATCGCATCATTTCTTCAAGTGATCTCAAGCAATAAATTTTTCGAAAACGTCCTCGGGAAACAATTTTGGAATGATATGCAAACCCACGAGCGGGAAGAAGGATTAGGAATTCTTCCTGCTGAAGACGAACTAGAGGTACGCGGTAAAATCCGCTGGTCGGCAGACGGTGTGAATTTTTCGGAAAATGTTGTTGCAAACCCGTTAGCCCTCTCCGTTCAACTTGAAATTAAAGAAACCGAAGTGGTTAATGAGAATCCGAACGGCGTAAGCATAGAGATAAATCCTATCCTCCACATCAAAAGGAAAAATCACTACAGAAACAAAATTTGTTTCCGTTTTATTTATGATGTCCGAACAGATACCGTTCGGGACGCCGAACTCTGCCCAGGAGAATTAATTTCGTGCGATCAACTTCAAATGAAGGTGATCGGACAAGGTTGGAGAGTGCCGACACGCGCGCAACAGACGCAACCGCGGCACATCCGACAGACGGTTGAACACGATTTTTCGGGTGTTGATGATTTTTCGGATCTTTTTAAATTCGATGCATCAAAATAACACACCGGCAGAATGACGGTCGGATTGGGAAGAGATAATAAAAATAATTTCCGGCTATTTTTCCGATCGTTGCCACGCAAAACGGCTGCCTTTCGGCAGCCGTTTTGCGAATAACAATGAAAAACAAGAATAACTGTGAATAACAAATTCTAAGCCACGGTAATCGACGGATCCAAATAGACGTCTTGTACCGCGTGCAACAATTCGATGCCCTCTTTGAAGGGTCGCTGAAACGCTTTGCGCCCCAGAATAAGCCCCGTTCCGCCGGCACGCTTATTGATCAGCGCGGTTTCGACGGCATCGTGAAAATCATCGTCCCCCGAAGCACCGCCCGAGTTAATCAAACCGACGCGCCCCATGTAGCCGTTTGCCACCTGGTAACGCGTCAGGTCGATCGGATGATCGGTGGTAAGTTCCGAATAGACCTTTTCGTGCGTTTTCCCGAACTTCAATGCCTTAAAACCGCCGTTGTTCGTCGGCAACTTCTGCTTTACGATATCCGCGCCGAGCGTTGCACCGAGATGGTTCGCCTGTCCCGTCATATCCGCACTCGTGTGGTAATTTTTATCGGCTTTAAATGCCGAATTCCTTAAATAACACCACAAAATCGTCACCAATCCCAATTCGTGAGCACGGGCAAACGCCGCCGCCGTTTCCTCGATTTGACGGCTCGATTCTTCTGAACCAAAGTAAATCGTGGCACCGACCGCAACCGCTCCCATATCCCACGCCTGCTCCACGTCGGCAAAGTAAATTTGGTCGAATTTATTCGGGTACGTTAAAAGTTCGTTATGGTTGAGTTTAACGATAAACGGAATTTTGTGCGCATACTTCCGTGAAACGCCCGATAAGACGCCGTAAGTGGACGCAATCGCGTTGCAACCGCCCTCC
This sequence comes from Opitutales bacterium, assembly GCA_017479315.1. Lineage (GTDB taxonomy): Bacteria > Verrucomicrobiota > Verrucomicrobiia > Opitutales > UBA9783 > UBA3222. The sequence continues at coordinate 9,946 of JAFVCI010000003.1, forward strand.
ATTGCCAGGCGCACCAAATTTTCGGGGTCAAAATAATCGGGATTTGGCGCAAAACTGGCGCCCGCCGAATGTTCCACGCCCTGATCGACCGGCAAAATCGACAAATATCCCGTTCCGCCCAGACGCCCGTGATGATACAGCCGCGCCATGTTATTGAGAACGGCGTTCGAACGGTCGCTGTTCATCCAAACGCGCTCGATAAAATCCGCTCCCGGCAGGTATAATTTCTCTTTCGCAATCGTTTTGCAGACGTGCTTCGACAACCGCCCGCCGTCCTGTTCCAAAAATCGCTCAATGTGTTTGTTCATGGTTCTATTATAATAAGACGGCTCAAATGTTACAAATTTTTTAAATTTTTGCGTTTTTTTAAAATTTTTGTTCGAAAACGAACTCAATCGCCTCCGTTGGTATAAAAATATATGAAGAAATACAAAAAGTACTCCGATAAGAAGAGGTGCCTGCTTGTGAGCGTTGTTCTGTTTTGTGGAGAAACTCCATTCCGCTCTACCTTTTTTAAAGGGAACCTCTGTAATTCGCTATTTTACAAATTTTATTTGCAAAGATAAAAACCGTCACTACACTTCGTGCCCGTATTCTTTGTTAAAGAACGAAACCATCCGCAGCACCTCATCTTTTCATGCTCCTCTTTTTAAGATGGGGGGCATCCGTAGCAGTACCTTACGCCGGCAGTCTTTTCTAAAAGGACAAACATCCCGCAACATTCATCCCTACCGTTTTTCTTTTTCGCGGCACTTCATTTTGCGAAGCTTTTTTAAAGAGGCGGTACGTTTGAATGTTGTGGCTCCGTTTTTGTCGCAATATCTTTATCGGTGCCTAACTTCGACAAAAACCGCATGCCGTTCGGATAAACGCCGAGAAGAAACTTTTCGCTTTCGTAGGAGACGACCAGCAAAAATTGCCGATTACCGAGCGACTTCGATTCCAAAATTTTCAGTTTATGCGGCGAAAAAAGTGATTTTCGACTTAAACGAAAACGCCTTAAAAAACATACCAGTCCGACAATTGCCGACAAAATGCATACCGCCTGCGCCAACGTTAAACCGTATTGTGCGCAAAATGCTTCCGCCTTTTGTAAAAAATTTCCGTAACCCATGACCTTAATTTAAGGGTTTTTTTCAACGAAACGCAAACGTCGGATGCTTTCAAACTACCTACACTTCACACGAAGCATCGTACAAATCCCCCAACGACCCCCCGACATCTCTCTTTCCCCAAAGGGCGTTGTCGCACATAAGAACCAAATCCTCCTTTGTGCGCGTGCAGGCAACGTACAGTAAGCGTTGCAGTTCGCGTCGGCGATCGGAAGCGAGCTCCGAAGCTTCGGCATCCTTTTTGTCCCACAAAATGTACCCGCGATACGCACAGGGGTAATGCGGCGTCTGGTAACGGACGGGGCGGTCGAAAAACGGCATAACGACCGTCTTCCACTCCAACCCCTTCGCTTTGTGGCACGAAAATCCCTGCAACGCGTCCGATTGGATTTCCTCTTCCGTTTCGGCTTCTTCGTTTAAATGCGCCCGCAAACGTTGTTCGAGCACCACCCAAGACTGTCCGAGCTGTTGCGTTTGAAACGCCGCTTCAAGTAAAATTTCCTCAAAATACGCATCCGTCGGCATCAGCGAAACGAAAGCCTTAAAAAAATCAATCAACCGTGCCGTTCCGACACACAGTGACTGCTCCGAAATTTCTTCCAACATCTGCCGCCAACGACGTCGTACATCTTGCGCGGCTTTGACATCCTCCGTTGTTTGAGGATTTATGGGAAATTTTAGGACATTTTTTGACTGGCTTTCCCAATGTCCACCCATCGGCAACACAAAGCTTACCTGTCGTTCCAAGGCGAATGACGATTGCTCGCCGAAAAGGTCATCAATCGCCGACACACCTTGTCTCTGCTCTTTCAAACAATCGTCTTTTAACCGATCCGCATCGTTTGTCCGACGCACCCGATCGGAATTAAACACATACGCGAGTGCTTCATCGGAACAGCCGAAGGTTTCACGGAGCAAGCCCGCTTCTTCGAACGTATCCTGCGGGAAATTGATGCAGTGGATCGCGGCAAGGGCGTCGCAAAACAGCGCATTGTCGCGTCCCGTCGCCTGCTCCGAATGCAGTTGCAGTTTCCAACCGAGTGCCTCCAGGGGAACCTTCAACTCACGCAACCAGTCATTGCGCGGCGACAAAATACAAATGTCGGATAAAGCACGCGGCTTTTTCTTCAGGTAATCAGTTAAAAAATTCGACAGCACGCGCGCTTCAAGCGCAACCGCATCGTCTTTGGCAACCTTCTCCCCTTCACTTTCACACGGAACCGTAATTTCCTTCACACAACCATCATGCCCGACGGACGA
>JAFVCI010000021.1 GCA_017479315.1 Opitutales bacterium
CTCGATGCCCGGTAAACGGATCAAACGCGCGACCGACACGGAAGATACCCGATGCCGCCCACTACCGATGCAACCTGACAGTGCAGCAAAAAACCCGTTAAACGCAAATTGTCGAAAATACCGATTCTCCATCCGGCGCGAGACGGGAACATGCGCCGTTGTTACGCGAACAAACTAAACCCGAAGCTTTCTTATCGTGCAGAAAAACACTCCATGAAAGGTTCTCATTAAACAACCAATCGTGTACGCAAAAAGCCCGCAATCAAAGAACCCCCATATGTACCTGCGAGCACAAACCATACCCTAACTCACAAAGAGAGCCAATCTGTTGCGCCCGTCCCCGGAAACGCCTGCCGACAGGCACAATAAACCCTCAAAAAGACGACCGAAGCGGGCACTTGAACCCGCACACGCCCTACTTTTTCGCAAAGAAACGCTTTTCGCGCACTTGAGACGCCGCCTTGCCGATACGCTTGCGGATATAGTACATCTTCGCACGATCCAACACAACACTCTCCTTGGTCACCTTAATGGCGACGATATTGGGCGAATGCAACGGAAACACACGCTCGACGCCGTAACCGTCTGCCACGCGACGTACGGTAAAAGACTCTGAAATTCCGATACCGCGACGCGAAATCACAATTCCCGTGAATTTCTGGATACGACTTTTATCGCCTTCTTTGATGTGAAGCGCAACCTCTATCTCGTCACCAACCTTAAACGGCGTAAGGTCCTTTTTCAGTTGCTCCGCGCCAATCTCTCTCAAAATCGCGTCATTCATGGTTATTCTCAGTTAAATTTTTGGTATCTTTAGTTAAAAATTAAATCGGGTCTGCGACGAATAGTCCGCTTCATTTGTTGCTCCAAACGCCATCGGGCAATCGCTTCGTGGTTCCCGGATAAGAGAACCTCGGGTACCTTTCCCCCGCGAAACGTCTCGGGACGCGTATATTGCGGGAACGACAACAAGCCCTCACGGAAACTGTCCTGCTGCAACGACTGCTCATCACCCAACGTCCCCGGAAGCGTACGAACCACCGCGTCAATCAAAACCGCCGCCGGAAGCGTACCGTTCGTTAAAACGTAATCACCGATGGAAATTTCTTCATCCACACATTGAGACCGAAAACGCTCATCCACGCTTTCGTAGTGTCCCGAAACCAGCAACAAATGTTCTTTCTCCGCCAACTCACGCACCTTCGGCATCGTCAAGGGGAAACCGTCGGGACACAAATACACCACGTGAGTGTGCCCGCCCTTTAAAGCCTCAACCGCTTCCGCAAGTGGTTCCGCCTGCAAAACCATCCCGGCACCGCCGCCAAACGGGCGTTCATCCACCGTCCGACGCTCATCCTTTGCCCAATCGCGCAAATTGTAAATCTGCAACGAAAACAGCCGCTCACGCAACGCACGCCCAATAATACTTTCGGAAACAAACCCCTCCAGCATCTTCGGGAAAAGCGTCAAAACATCGATCTTCATTGCAATTTTGTCTAAAGGTTAAAACCCGACCGCTCCCGAAAATTCTCAGGAAGCCTTGCGCGAAATCTTCATCAGATGACGCACGGTATCCGTAGGCTGCGCACCCTTCGAGAGCCAATAATCCGCACGCGCCACGTCCATTTTTACTTTCGAAGATTTATCCTTCGCAATCGGATTGTAAGAACCCAAAATCTCAACAAAACGACCGTCGCGCCGCATTGCCGCTTCCGCAACAACCACACGATACGCGGGACGATTTTTACACCCGAAACGTTGCAAACGTATTTTTAATGCCATGGCTTCCCGTTAAAAACTCGATATCAGCCTCATTGCGCGAATTTTTACGGAGAATGTCAAATGTTTTTTGGGAAAATAATCCGATAAAAAATCACGTATCCGCCTGTTGTCTGTCGAAACATATATTTTAAAATACTCTACATCATCCCTCGATGTTTCAATAATTCCCATAACGGTTCCAGGCAAGCTGCCTTATCGGCGTAAAATTCCGACTGTCGAATGCGAAAGAATTCCCAACCACATCGTTCCAACTGCCGTTGACGCTCCATATCCGCTTCATACTGTTCCGCACCGTGCCAATAATCACCGTCGCATTCAATCGCCAATCGCTGGCTGCCGCTTTCAACCACCAAATCGATGCGTTTCAAACCGACCGGATATTGCGAAAAAACATGTAATTGTTTTCGTAATAATTCCAAAGCGACATCCGCCTCAAACCAACTGTCGAACGGTTGCGGCGGCTTTTGTAGCGATCGATCGTCGCGAAAGATGTGATATTCCAATTCCGATTGTTTGAGATTTGAAATTTCCGCTTCAAGTTTTTCTTCAAAAAATGCGATTAAACGGTACCGCAAATCGTTTGGACTGCAATCTTCCAAACGAAGCGAATGAAACAAAATCATTTGATCGCGCGCACGGCTGGCGGCAACATTGAAACGACGTTGATCTGCCGGTTTACTCAAAACTCCGTTGCGTTCGTTCGGAGCTGCCACCATCGACAACAAAATCACATCCCGCTCATCTCCTTGGAAATGATACGGATTGCCGCAAACAATCTTTCGTTCCTCAAGAATTTTCGCCGAAAGACGATTTAACAGCAATTGATAAATAAGATCTGCCTGCGCGCTTCCCTGCAAAATCACCACACCGATCGTTTTCCTTTCATATGCGGGATCGCAACATATTTCGTCAATTTTATCACAAACCGCTTCGGCTTCGGGACGATTGACAATACCCTGACCGTCGCCTTCGCGAAATCCGTCTTCCACAAACACCGATTGTAACGGCGACAGGCGGTTTTGGTCGAATTGACGCAACGGAATCAGCGGCGTATCACTGTAGCATAAGTCATTGCTGAAACGAATAATTTCCGGCATGCAGCGAAAATGTTCGCGCAATGTGATCCCGCTCCCGAAACGAATTTTTGCGTGGTCAAATAAACTGCTGTCGGGATGAAAAGAGGTGGAAAACTCATAATCAAACAGATACTCTTTTTGCAATCGTTCAACACTGTCTTCTTTGATCCCGACGTTTTCAGGACTGATTTGCTTATCGTCACCGATAACAATCATTTTATCGGCAAATCCGAACAGCGGGATACCCTCGATACCGCATTGCGAAGCTTCATCCACAATAACAACATCAAACTTCACACCTTCTTCGGTATCAAATGTGACGGTATCAAATACACGATCCATCGGCATAATCCATGCCGGCACTACTTTTTTACATTCTTCCAGATGCCGGCGCGCATCCGCTTTCCATTTTTGAGCCTTCTTACCCGTTCCTTTCCCGATTTTTTGCACCGCCATCGCGTAAGCGTTCATATGTCGGCAATGTTCTTCCGCCAGTCGTTTAAAAAATGCGTCTTTGGCATAATTTTTTCCCAAGTTTTTTAAACATTCCAATTTTTCTTCTTCGATTTGGCGCAACCGCGCCTGCAGTGTTTTTAAATCTTCCTTCAAATAACCGCGGAAGTAATCATCCGCCTGTTTCCATTCGCAGGCTCTTTGAAAATTTTCAATTCGCTCGGAACATAAAGCACTGTCGCAGTTTTTTTCGACCCATTCGAGCATTTTCGGAATAGATGCCTGCAACGTTTCGCGACGTTTTCGAAAAGGGGTCAAACGTTCTTTTTCGAGCTTCAGTTTTTTGTTAAAAAGGTGTCGTATCATCTTTAGCTTATGCAGTTTTTCATAACAAGCCTTATAACGTTCAATATCTCCCTCATGAAACGCATCCGTTAAATCTTTGCCGATCGTACTTCCTTTTTTCAAGGTTTCGACAAAAGCATTCAAAGGCGATTGGACTTTGTTTTTTAAATTCACCGCTGCCGAATTTTCCCGATTTTCCCATGCTTCAAAATTTTCAAAAGGATATGTCAATAAATCCGACAATAATTTTTTATCAAAAAAACCAATTTGTATATTATCCGAAAGGTTCAATTTCAAAACCAACTTCAGAAGTTCCCGAATATGCTTCAATGTTTTCAATTGTTCACTACATGTTCCGTCGGTTTTTTGCTTGAAATCTTCCAATAACTTACGGATGTTTTTCTTTAATTCCAACAAAGTACGGAATTTTCGAAAATCTTCCGCCTCTTCCAACTTTCGACCGTTGATTGTAACGGATTGCAACAAGTAAAGCCGCCGCTTCACAATTCTCGGTCGAAACCAACCAAAACCCAATTTGCCGCCGTTGCTTATATGGCGTTCCAAACAAACCGCATCTTCCAAAAGAATTTCAAGACTTACTTCCTCCGGGAAATGCAGACTTCCCAAGGATGAAAAATGTTCTTCAAACAACAGAAGACACTTTTGCAAGGCTTTATACAACACCTCCAAATCATTCGATACCCCCGCTCTTAACCCATCCGATATTTCCGCCAACCAAGTCGCATCGGTCGGTAACATTTTTTGCAAAACAACTTTTACGATTGGCAACACTGCTTCTTCGTTTCGACGATACTTGGAGCCGCAATAACGAGCAAAATCCACCCATGTAACGAAAGTTTCCGGAGACGGAAGAGCACAAAATGTATTTTCCGAAGCGGAACAACATGAAAAATTTTCGATATCGGAAATTCTCTCTTTTGTAAAATATTCGCAATCCCTCAAATGTTCCGATAAACTCCGTTTAAAAGCATCAAAATCTTCAATCTTCAACGATAAATCTCCATCTTCGAGCCATCCATATTGCTCGCGATCCTTTTGCACCGCCCGCACAATGTCCGTCGGGGTTCCGAAATAATGTTCGTTGATGTAATGTTTCTTTGTTTCCGCTTCCCTTCCGTCCCGAAGTTTTCGGGATAAAACCGCCTCTTCTTCACGCAAATTGCGAAGTTTCGAAGTCATTTTCTCGATCGTATTTCGAACTCGCTTCGAACTAAAAGTTTCGGCTTCTTCAATCAAAGCCCTTACGTTTGCCGCCAACGCATCCGAGGCTTCCCGATCGTTGCCGATGATACTGAGGGATAATTGACGAAATTCCTCGGGCAATAAATTTTGAAGCACTTTCAAAGCACGTTCCGTTTTCGCGGTGATCAAAATGCGTTTCTCTTTTGCCAATAAGTGGCAAATCAGATTGGCGATGGTATGCGATTTACCGGTTCCGGGAGGTCCCTGAACAACCACGCAATCCGAAACTTCCAATTTTCGAACAATCTTCTTCTGTTCCTCGTTGGAAGGTTTCGGAAAATAAATTTCGACATCCCGACATTGGAGGTTACCGTTGCTCTCGTCCGATGTTCTTTTCTCTCCTCCGTCGGAAATTTCAGAAAATTTTTTCAGAAACTTTGGAACCTTTCCCGTTGTTTCAACGGAGTCTTCAATTTCGTTCATGCATCGGAAGAAACCCGAAGAGGAACGCTTCCGCAAAAACAATCCGGGCGTGAAGGAAATGCGCGGTGTTTCGGCGTATGTCCGTTGAAACGCATTATCGACATCATAAACGCCGTCGGCACTTAAACTGTGTACAAATTTCGTCAAAAATTGTCCGATTGTCTCCCGAGCACATATATCGGTTCCGATGGTTTCGATAAAATCCTTATGTTCCGACAGCTTGCAGAGCGATTGAACGTTTTCATCCAGCATATCGATTTCAACCGCAACCGACACGGCACGTTCGCTCGGAATAAGCGTGAACTCACGAGCTTCCGCATCAAATTGGAATTCAACTTCCAACGTGACAACGGGACGACAAATTTTTCCCCACTGCAACAGACCGACCCCACACACCAATTCAAGCTGTTCTTTTTCCTGTTCCCATTTTTGGTACAGCAAAAACAAGTCGTTATACTCCTGCTTGGCACAAAACCACTCGGCGTAAGCTTTTTTATAGACTTCCAATTGCTTTAAAAATTCCTCAAATGCCGGCGGAATGTCCGGGAATTTTTCCAAAAATAACGTTTCGCCGTTTTCATCCGTAATTGCCGTTTTTAAAATCGGATCTTCACCGCCTTTATCCAACCAACGATCGAGATCGTCGGAGGGCTTCGGCTCTATCGGTTCTTCGGGAAGGGTAAAACGAAACAAAAAATCCTCTTTGGAAACATCTCCCAAGAGGGGCGCTTCCATTCCCCCTACCCGCAAATGCTCTATCCAAAGCGTTTTTTCGTATCGTTCGTACGATTTAACGCCTGTGAACTTTAATTTGGACAAAGCTTTTATGTACCGAAGCAATCGCAAAGTTTTATCGAGGCAAATATCATCCATGGACGCAGCTCATTATGGCTTTGCCTATACAAAACACAAGATTTAACGGTACCCCGTCACCCCATCACATGCAAACATTCGCAAATCACCACCGCCGCACCTACCCACCAACAAATGCGGTACGAAATCGTAATGCGTTCGCCGCTTGTTTTGAGCAATCGGTACGGTCCGAAGACGGCAAATACGGTACAAATCACGCCGACGATCGCAAAAATGGCGACAAAGGCATTCGGGCAGAGGAAGTTGATAACGATTGGTATGAAACAAACGACCAAACGTGCCACGCTCTTTGGCATATGAGTTCCAAGTGCATGCATCATACCGACGGCAACCCCGATCGCTGAAGTTGTAATTCCGAACACGGTTAAAAATTTCAGAAGCGTTTCGATTAAATCCGACCCTGATGCTTTACAGAGGAATTTTGTCAACTCGCCGACAGACACCCGGTGCGCCTGCATTTGTCGAAAAAATTCTGGATTGCCTTCGAAGATTTTCGTCAACACGCACACCGTCCACGAAAGATACACGGTCACAATAAGCAATAAACCGATAAAAATCGCCAAACGAACTTTACGAACATCATGTTCCAGGTAGGCATATACGTGCGGACAAACCATTTGCATGACGAAAGAGCAGAAAATGACCGGCAGAAACGTCGGTACTTCGCGCCATTGCGGAGTTGCAAGCAATAATTCCGACGGTACGTTGGAAAAACCGATGGTAAAAACGGCAGACGCAATAATACCGACCAGCAACAGTACGAAAACGGAATTTAAGTTGGCGAAGACGGTCTCTTTTAAACAGAGGCACAAAAATAAACCGCAACCGCAGGCGATAACGACACCGCCGTAATTGAATGACCAATTTTTGCTGACGGTATCGGCAAGCGCGGAAAAATAGGCGGTTAAAACCGCAAACGACAATCCGTAAAAACTCGCGGAAAGCATTCCGAAGGTCAGCTTGTCGCCGTATTTTTTTGCAATGTCCACCACCGAAGCGGGCGTTTGACAAATTTCATTCAATCGAACAACCATCATGGAGGTATGGCAGCTGACGAACAGCATCAGCAAAATCGTGACCGTCAACAATCCGATACCGATATTGACCGAGGTCATCGGCAACGCAAGCAGCCCGGCTCCGATCGACGTTCCGGCAACGAGTAATGACGAATGCAGTATTTTTCTCATAGTATTTCCTTTTGTTACAAAAAATAAAAAGATATGAGGGAGAGTTTCTTCTGCGCTTAGCGCAAAAACAAAACCACGGAAGACAAAATAATGCCCCCTTCGGAGACAACACGATCCCTCTCGCACGATAATAACGGCGACCGCTTGGAGAAACTCGCTATATCCTCTGTCTCCACGAGATCAACACTTCCATTACCATACAAAACAAGATCGAAGGCAAGTTTTTTTAACAAATTTTTAAACAAAAATTGAAAATTCTTTTAAAAGCGCCCCTAAAAGCAACAATCACACAGAATAAAACTCCGTTACGAAACGGGCTGAAAGAAATTTACAAAAATGCCTGTCCCAACTCGCAGGCGACGATAATAACGCCGAAAATACAACAAACCATACCGCCGAAAGAGCCTTTCCCCGTTTGTTTTTTGATTAGATAATACGGAACGAAAATCATAAAAACCGTTGCAATCGCTCCCGAAAACGCAAAGACGCGCACAAACATATCCTGCGAAATAAAATTCAAAGTGGCGGGGACGAGGCAGACAACAAGACGCGCCGCCGTTTTCGGCAACAAAACCTGCAACGATTGCAACAGACCGATGGCAAAACCGATCGCGGAGGTCATAATGGACAAGAGCGTCAAAATTTTCAAAAGAGTACCGATAAAACGATACGGCGACGTATCACAAAGGAAGCCGATCAATTCCCCGACGGAAATCTCATGCGCACGCAGGCGCTGCAAAAATTCCGTATCGTGAGCCGTAATGTTTTTCAGAACACACACAACCCACAGCATATAAATAATTCCCGGAACGGAAATTCCGAGGATCAAAGCGCGACTGATTTTTTTCCGATCGCCCGCCAAATCACCGTAAATTCTCGGACAAATCGTTTGCATAATAAAGGACGTAAAAATGATGGGCAAAAATCCCGGCAATTCCCGCCAACGGGTTTCGGTTTGAATTCTCACCTGCGGATATGCCGCCCCGACGTAGATAATCGCCATCAAAATCGCCGCGAGCAAGACGCAAACGAACGAAGAATTTAAGTCGGCGAACCGCTTGGCGTTCAAACTTAAAATACCGAACAGACCACAGGCGCTCAGGCAGACGATCGTTTCGTAACGGAACGAGCAAAAACGACTGAACGTATCGGAAAAGCACGAAAAGTATCCCGTCAGAAGGCTGAATGACAGCAAATAAATGCTGGTCAAAGTAAGGGCAAAAATACGTTTTCCGGTGTAACTGCGACAAATCACATCCATCGACGCCGGTGTTTTGCACAGTTCGTTCAATTCCACCGCCATCATGGAAGAACGGTAAGCAATGAAAATACAAAAGACGGTTAATGCCAACAACAGTTTGATGTCCAAATTGCATCCCGAAAGCGGCAACGCCAAAAAGCCCGCACCGATGGATGTTCCGACAATCAGCAGCGTCGCGTGGATAAAACGCCTCACAAATGCAAGGTAGCAGGCGACGATGCCCTTGGTCAATCTTTCGTTCGTGCCGACGCCTTTATTCGCACGCTATGCCCACTCGTACAAAATTTCGCAAATCACAACCGTCAGACCGAACAGGAAGCAAAACAATCCGCTTAAAGAGTGCTGTTTCATATGGCGCACCGTCAGATAATACGGTACGAAAATCGTAAAAACCGCCGAAATCATCCCGATAAACGTTAAAATGTGGATAAACAGGTTTGGCGCAAAAAGATTGATAACGGCAGGGAGGAAGCAGATAAAGAAACGTGCCAACGGTTTCGGTAGCAAATTTTGCAACGATTGCAGCAGACCGATGCCGTAACCGATGGCGGACGTAACAACCCCGAGTGCAGTAACTGTTTTCAAAACCGCACCGACGGAAGCGTACGGCAACGTATCACATAAGAAGGCAATCAATTCGCCAACCGAAACGTTGTACGCCCGCAAACGTTCCCAAAATGTCGGGTCTTCGGAAGCCGTTTTGAGCACGCAAATCATCCACAGCACATAAATGATCCCTGGGATCAGGCACCCGAGGAACAGAGCGCGGCGGACGGTTTTTTTTTGACCGTTTAAATTCTTATAAATGTAGGGACAGACGGTTTGCATGGTAAAGGAGGCGAACAAAATCGGCAAAAAGCACGGCAATTCCCGAAGGTTCGTTTGTGTTTCGATGGTTCCCGACGAACATTTTGTCGAAATTTGCAGAAGAATAAGCAAAATTGCCGTCAAAAAAGCGAACACAAACAGAGAATTCAAATTCGCAAAAAGGCGCGTTCGGAGGCTTAAAATAAGAAACAACCCGCCGGCACTCGCGACAATGCCGATGGAACGATTGACGGGCAAAAACGCGCAAAGCATATCGGAAAAACAGGCAAAGTAACCCGTCAGGAAGCTCAGCGAAAGCAAATATAAACTTGTTAAAGCGACGATAAAGAGCCCTTGCCCGACGTGGACGCGGCACAGTTTATCCAACGATGCCGACGATTGATAAAATGCGTTTAAATCGACCGCCATGACGGAAGAACGGTACGTGACAAATATGCAGACGAGCGTTGCCAAAACAATCAACGGCACATTCAAATGCGCGCCAGACAATGGCAGTGCCAAAAATCCCGCACCGACGGCGGTTCCAATCACCAAAGCCGTCGCGTGGATAAAGGATTTCACGATGTTACCGTAGAAAATCGGGCTCTGTAAAGCAAGTGCGAACAGGGATATTCATCCTGTGTGTCGGAAAACCGACATTGCAATTCCATCAAAATCATCTCTCGAATAGGATGGATTTGGATTGAAATTTTTAAAATTCATTTCCGGCATTTGCGGCAACGCTCTTTGAGGAACGGAGTGGCGGAGGTGGTCAGCATAAACCTTGGAGTAACGGCACTCTTTCAACCGAGGCGGCAGTTGCCAATGCCTTGTCGTAAGTCGCAAGCATTGCCTGCTTATCCATCGCCAATCGTAAATACGATGCATCGTAAAATGTTAAATGGTGCTTTTGCGCCAAACCATAAACATCCGACCATTGACAGGTTTCGACTGCAATCGACCCGAGCAGGATTTGAACGGAAGCCTTCAATGTTTCGGTCAGCGTGCCCTTCTTCTCTTTCCACAGAAGCACATTTCCAACTTCGTACGGCAACAGCGACGGTGCCGACATTTCGAGAGTACGGTCGAAAAAAGCATCATCCGAACGCTCAATCGCTTCGATGAGATATGAAGCGTCAATCACCGCTTGCATAATCCCGACCTTTGCGGATCATGGCAACAATCTCTTCGCGCGTCATTTTTTCTTTGTTGTTTTTTATCAATGCCAAACGTACCGCATCCATCGCCGGTACAACGGAATACTTTTGCCCTTTGTAAGTGAAAAAAATCGGTTTTTCGTCAACGTGTTTCAGTAAGTCATAAAGATCTTTCCGAAGTGTCGTCGCAGTTATCATTTTCATACCGTCAGTATCCCGTAAAACGTACGTTTTCGCAAGCTTAAAAAGATGTTATTCCGCAATATACCTGAGGGTTTTCTGTTTTTCCCGTATTCGATCCCGAACAGTGAATTGATGGCTTTTCCAAGGGACAGGTAATTGTTGAATGCCTACCCTGTCCTGTTCCCGCTGAAAACCGAAAAAACTTCGGAGGCGGTTTCCGCTCCAAAAAGGCGCGGTACATTTCCATTTCCCGTACTTTGCCCCTATCAACCATTTAACACAACACCGACCATAATTCGCAGATTACGACCACCAGACCGCCGATGAAGCACAATCGATGCAACGGATTTTTTTGCATCCCCATCGGCTTCAACAGTTTATAGGGAACCAAAATCGACAAAATTGCCAGCATCATGCCACCGAACGACAGAACCTTCAAAAACGCTTCGGCGACAGTCAGGTTGATGAGAACGGGAACAAAACAAAGAACACCTTTGGCGACGGTTTTCGGCAAAAACGCCTGCAACGGTTGAAGCAGTCCCGCCGCAACACCGATGGTGGATGTCAGAACCGCAAACAGTGTAAGCAATTTCAAAAATACGCCCATGGTCGGAAGGCTCGAAGATTCGCAAAGGAACCGTATCAATTCGCCGACGGGTACTTTATGCGCCTGTAACCGTTGATAAAAAGTACCGTCGCACACCGCGGCGGTTTTCAAACAACACATCGTCCACACAAGGTAAATCACCGCCGGGATCAATAACCCGATGCAAAACGAAAGCTTCAAGCGCTTCAAATCGTTGCGCAGATAAAAACAAAAGTACGCGCAGGAGCCCTGGATACCGAAGGATGTAAATAAAATCGGAACCGCTTTGATCCATTCGTACGCCCGAAAAGGCACATTCTCCGCAACGGTTTCGGGTATGTATCGGATAGAGATGACGGCAACGGCAATCACCGCCAGCAGAATAACGACAAAAACGGAATTTAAGTCCGAGAATAAACGCGTTTTCAGGTTTAGAAACAGAAACAAACCGCAACCGCACAGGATAATTGATGGAGTTTTACCGATCGGCGAACAGGTCGTCATCGTATCCGCCATGCAGGAAAAGTAGACCGTCAGTAAGCCGAAAAAAAGCAGGTAAAAACTGCTCAACGTCACCGCGAACAACACTTTTCCGCCGTATTGTCGGCTCAATTCCACAATCGATGCCGGTGTTTTGTGCGCCACGTTCAGTTGGGCGGTCATGCAGGACGATTGGTATGCCAGCCACACCATGATCGCAATCATGATGCCGAACGACACCGTCCCGAGGTTCACAACGGTCATCGGAAGCGCAATCAACCCTGCACCGATGGAGGTTCCGGTCACCAAAAAAATTGCATGAATTAACTTTTGCATCCTCTTACTCTCATAAGTCGGTCAAAAAACGCATCCGATTGCCTTCAAAACAGTTGCCTCACTTCGCACAGCACCACAATAATCCCGAACAGGCAGCAAACATGTTCGCCGACTGTTAATCTTTGTCCCTGTTTTTTCAGCAGATAATACGGCATAAAAAACACAAAAACCGTCGCCACCATGCCGCCGAACGACAAAATTTTCAAAAAAACATCCGAAATCGTCAAATTGATCACAACGGGAACGACACAAACCAGCAAACGCGACATTTTTTCCGACAGCAATTCTTTCATGGATTGCAACAATCCCAGGGCAATCCCGACGACGGAGGTTATGACCGCAAGCAGTGTAAGTGTTTTCAGGAAAAAACCCAACGATTTATAATGCGAACAATCACAAAGGAACGCGATTAACTCACCGACGGATACTTCATGTGCCTGCAAACGTTGATAAAAAACCGCATCGTTTGACGCAATCGTCTGCAACACGCACGCAATCCACGCAATATAAACGACGGCGGGAAGCAGAATGCCGATCAAAAACGCCAACCTGATTTTTCGCTTATCCCCTTCAAGATAACCGTAAATCGTATGGCAGACATTTTGCACGCCGAAAGAGGTAAAAATGACCGGGAAAAATGCGAAAAGATCGTTGAACTTCAAAGATCCGCCCGATTCTATGCCGCGACCATCGGTGCACGTTTGGAAAATTGCGACGGCAATCACGACCATAAGAAGACCGACAAAAAGCGTATTCAGGCGCGAAAAGATGCGCGTTTTCAGGCTCAAAACCCCGAATAAACCGCAACCGCAAAGAAGGACGCCCGTTGTTTGTCCGAAATGACAAAAGGTCTTAATGGTATCCGAAACGCAGGAGAAATAGACCGTCAGCAGGCTGAACGAAAGCAGATAAAAACTCGCCATCGTTATACCGAACGCTTTTTTCCCCGAATAAACCTCGCTGAGTTGCACAATTGATGACGGCGCCCGATGCAGCGCATTCAAATCGACGGTCATCATCGACGATCGCCACGCAACGTACACCATGGCGGCGATAATAATCGCCGAAAGCCCGATGCCCAAATGAACCGCCAGCATCGGCAACGCAACCAATCCGGCACCGACGCAGGTACCGAAGATGAGGCATATCGCATGAACGAGTTTTTTCATAAGATTTTA
>JAFVCI010000022.1 GCA_017479315.1 Opitutales bacterium
AACCAACGAAGGTTGTTCGCATCACTCATACTTTACGGAAAATTTATGTCTAAATCTATGAATAAATATCATAAATGTATACAGGAACTCGGCAAATTGCCGGGTTGGGTTAAAGTCGGAGCCGTAGCTATAGGCGTCGGTGTCGGAACAGGAGGGCGGTCCCAGGGAATAGAAAAGGCAAGGGCCGGAAAGATAAAAGAGAACACAGAACGTACGCACACCACAACCGTTAACGTCGCCATGCAAAACCGCTGTTTAAATTTCGAAAACGCAAATTTTTTTCTGCCGAAAACGCTTATTTTTGTTCTTCTCGCCGTTATTTTAACATACTGCTTCGCACGGAAAAAATCAAAATCCGACAACAAAGGCAAATAAAAGTCCTTCCTGGTTTGTAATATAAATTTCAAAAAAACTTCATACGCGGGATTGCCGGAATCGGTCACAGGCATACGGGGCAATATAGAGCACTTCCATAAATTTTTACACACTTCGAAAAAATTCAACACGCCATTCGCAACATACGCATGCGGTTTCATCAAAAATACCCGATTTCCCCTGCTTCTTTTCGGCAATTTTTTCTTCATAAACCTTTAATTTTTCAAAAAACATTTGACGTCCTCCCGCCGTTCGGATACGAGAAAAGAGGAATATGATCGACATTCGTGTCGAACATCTCACAAAGTGCTTCGGGAACGCAACGGCGTTGGACGATATCAGTTTTTCCATCAAGAGCGGTGAGTTGTTCTTTCTCCTGGGACCGAGCGGATGCGGTAAAACGACGTTACTGCGATTGCTGGCCGGCTTTTATGCACCCGACGAAGGGTGCATTTTTTTTGGCGATAAGGAGGTTTCGTCGCGCCCGCCGCACAAACGCGGAACCGGAATGGTCTTTCAAAATTACGCGTTGTTGCCGCACATGACGGTGGCGCAAAACGTCGCCTTCGGATTACAACAGAAGAAGCTGCCGGCGAACGAAATCAAGGCGAAGGTTGAAGAAGTCTTGTGCTCGGTACAAATGGATGCGTACGCCGAACGAAAGCCGAACGAATTGTCGGGCGGACAACAACAACGAGTGGCGTTGGCGCGCGCGCTGGCAATTCATCCGAAATGTTTGCTTTTGGATGAACCTTTATCCAACCTGGATGCGAAACTGCGTATCGAGATGCGCACCGAAATTCGTCGCATTTGCAAGGAATTTAAATTAACGACCGTCTACGTAACGCACGACCAGACGGAAGCCTTATCCATCGCAGACCGCATGGCGATTTTTTCCAAAGGTCACATCGAGCAAATCGGAACGCCGATTGAGGTTTACAAGCACCCGAAAAACCGTTTTGTCGCGCACTTTTTGGGCGAAACCAACTTTATCTCGGGAACGGTGTTGCCGTATCGCAAACCCGATGCCGATGCGGCACCTTATTTACGCCAGGGAAGTACGTTGGTTTCGCTTGACGGGAACGGCGCAACATCGAACCCGAAAACCGTCGACGAGGAGGATTTTTCGTTGGATGATCTCGCCAATGCTTCGCCTTCAACGGAAACCAAACTGGTTCCCGAGGTATTGGTACAAACGGAACTGGGTACCTACCGCGGCGTATGGCATTTTGACCGCCCGTTACCAAAGACTGGCGAAAAGGTGACGCTTTCCATTCGTCCCGAAGCGATTAAACTGAAACCGTACGGCATGACGGAAAATTCCACCGACGGCATCATCGGCGAAACGGTCTACTACGGCGAGGTGGCGCGCTATGATTTTATTAAGAATAATATAACGCTGAAAATTTCCGAACTCAATCCGAAGCATCTCGATCACGCATTACGGCAGGGATTGTTTGCAAACGTTAAAGTGGATGACGTTATCGTCCTCCAACCGTGATGAAACGTAAAATTATCCTCATCCTGCTCGCCATCGTTGCGGTGATTGTATTGCCGTTTTTGTTGCGACGCCCGGGCGTTCGTCTGACGGAGCAAACGGATGATACCGTTGTCATCGTTACCCCCCACAACGAAGCCATACGCCTGGAGCTGGAAGTCGGTTTTCGCGAATGGTATCAAAAACAAACGGGACGTACCGTGAACGTCGACTGGCGTGCGCCCGGCAGCACCGGCAACATCATTCGATTGTTGAACATTTCTTACGAGAATGCCTTTAAAAATCATTGGACGCAAACGTTGCAACGACCGTGGACGCATGAGATTCAATCGAATTACAATCAGGAAAGTCCCAAAAGCGCACTCGGTAAGGAGGCTCGCGAGGCGTTTCTCGCTTCCAATGTCGGTTGCGGCATGGATCTGTTTTTTGGCGGTGCCGTCGGCGAATACAGGAAACTGGCAACCGCCGGTCTTCTTGTGCCGTGTGATTTGTCGCAACGACATCCCGAATGGTTTAACGAGAACGTTATCCCGAAACAACTGGCGGGAGACAGTCTTTACGACCCCGACGGAAAATGGATGCCGGCGGTTTTGTCGACGTTCGGCATTATGTATAACACCGATCGGTTACAGGATTTAAATATCGAAGCTCCGCAACGGTGGGATGATTTGGCAAAACCCGGGTTTTATCACCAGATTGCCATGGTGGATCCCGTTCAAAGCAGTGTCGTGGTGAAGTGCTTCGAGATGTTGTTGCAGCAACAAATGCAACAGGCATGCGACGAAAAATTTCCCGACAAACCGATCGACAAGCTTTCGAAGGAGGAACTTCGAACGGCTCTGAACCTCGGATGGGCGCGCGGACTGCAACTCATTCAGAAAATCATGGCAAACGCGCGCTACTTTACGGACAATTCGATTGCGACCGTCTGGGATGTCAGCCAGGGAAATTGCACAGCCGGCGTGGTCGTCAATTTTTACGGTTATCATCAGCGCGCCGAAACGCTTGCGCGCGGCGGAAAGGATCGCGTTCGATTCATCGTGCCGAAGAACGGCGCCTGTTGGTCGCCGGATCCGATCGGGTTGCTTCGCGGTGCTCCCAACCGCGAAGTCGCACAACGCTTTATCGAGTATATTCATTCGGAAGAGGGGCAGGATCGCATGGGATTTAAGCTTCGTTCGAAAACGAATCCGTCAGCCGAAGCAACATCCGACGAAACAAACCTCCTGTGTTCGCATCAACCGATTTACCACGCACTGCACAGAACGCCCGTGCGCAAGGATTTTTACACCGCGTCCAAAAAGGATTTTCAATCGGCACCGGACACGAACCCGTATAACGAGGAAAACATGTTTATCTACCGCGCCGATTGGACGGGATCGGCGTTCGGAGCGATCCGATTTTTATGCAAAGTTCTGTTCATGCATCCCTACACGGAACTGACACACGCATGGAAAGCGATTTTCGAGGCACAAAAAGAAGGTCGCACCGACATTGCCGAACGCGCCCTGTCGGTGATGCAGGATTCCCAAGAACTGACATACGATTGGATTTCGGAGACCTACAATCCGCTTGTGAAATCCAAAAACACACGCGCCCAGGTGGAGCTGGAAACGGAACTGACGAAGCGGTTTTGCAGGCAATATAAAGAAGCCTTTAAAATTGCGACGGAAGGCAAATAATACATTTCTCCCGACGTTTCTTAAACACGCGCCTGCGGTTTGGCAGGGTTTCGAGCGTCTTTTGATTGGTATTTTTTCCCGTATTTTACTTTTTTCTTGAATTTTTTATAAAAATTTCTTCCGATAAAGTCGTGTGAAGTTTAGACGTATCCCATTGCTCCTCCTGTCCGTTGCATTCCCTGCATTTTCAAACGTGCATGCGGATCTTTACGATGTTAAAGCATTAGCGGCACACCTGAAGCAAAAACTCGAGAGTATTCAGGCGGAATACGAAAAGCTTCAGCAGAAACAACAATTGTCGTATTTTTGGGACAAAGGTATACACAACCCCAGTAACCTGTTTCTCCTGTTTCGGAAAAACATCCTCCGATCAACAGAAAACTTAAGAGAAATGGCGGCAACGCTGTTTTCGTTTGAAGATCTGAATGTAAAAGAACAACTGGAAAAAAAGTTTCTCCCCATATTCATGAGTGAAGAGTTCTTACGCATGTTGTTCGGTGATAATATCGTGAATAAGTTGATTACGTGTAACGGTGAAGATGGCGCATGTGTTTTTTGGGATAAAGAAGAATACAACAATCCGTCCGGAAAGTTGTTATTCTTTTTGCGCGTAAAACATACTCCTCACGAAGATTCGAACAGCAAGAATCCTTCGGTCTGGGACATCTTTATGGGAGGTCGTTGGATTACCGCTTTGGATATGCAATTTGTATTTGCCTACGATACCAAGAACGATAACATTCAGTTCATCGGAACGAAAGATAAGATCTTCATTAACGGTAAAGGGGTGAAGATGGATTTTCCGATTTACTCGCCTTCATACACCAACGCATCCGTTCCGAAAAACAATTCAATGAATATGGATTGAGGCTCCCGAAGGACATCTTTTCATGCATCATACGCTTGAAAGTCTTTCACATTTCTAAACTTTCTGTTTTTTAAATACGCAACACATCGAACGGTGCTTTGAATAAAAACGTCGCCTCTTTCCCAACAAGCTTCACACTGAAGGCGTGCTTCCAATCCACAAACAAATCGCTCTTTCGGATATCACCGTTCGTCGCGAACAACTGCGCAAAAACAATCAAACCCTGATTTTTACCAACGGTTGCTTTGATCTGTTGCACGTCGGGCACGTTTATGCGCTGGAGAAAGCCAAAAAAGAAGGTCATATTTTGTGGGTCGGGGTTAATTCGGACGCAAGCGTTCGCGCGTTGAAAGGCAATGCGCGACCGATTTATCCGCAGGAAGCGCGTTTATATTTACTGAACGCTCTGCAATGCGTCGACGGTCTTATTTTATTCGACGGTACCGACTGTGCGCGCGAATTGGAACTTGTTCAGCCCGATGTGTACGTTAAGAGCGGTCATTATGCACTCGAAACCTTAAATCCGAACGAACGTCGCATGTTGGAAAAATGCAACGCGAGCATTCGTTTCATTCCGCCGTTGCCAAATTGGAGCACGACAAAGACGTTGGAGCGTATTCGCGAACTTTTTGAGAAAGAACCATAAATACCGCTCACTTTTAACCGTTCCCAAGCCCAAGCAGACATTCCACATCCTCGACCGCCGAATGTTTCGGCGATGTCGACAGCATCTCTTTAAGCCGTTGCGCGCCGCTTTCAAAGCGAATACGCGCCGTTTGCGGATCGTCCAGGAATGTTGCCATCCGCTGCGCAACAACCGTTGCCTGCAACGGCGTATCCTGCAGAGTTTCGGGATAAAATTCTTCTTTGAGCAACACGTTCGCCATGGTCAGGTACGGAACTTTTACGAGACGCTTCCCGAAAAAAAACGTGATCGGATGCGCGCGATAGGCAACAACCCCGGGAATGCCCGCAAGCGCAACCTGCAACGAAGCCGTTCCAGAGGACATTAGCGCACCGCAAACGCCGTTATCAAGTTCCGACAGCGGACAGGTTGTCATGTCGGGCGACAAATTGTTTTTAGCATAAGAACCGACATTGTCGTTCGGGAAAGGAACAATCCCTTTCAAAGACGGACGGTTTCTCTTCAAATACCCAAACGCTTCTTTTAAAAGCGGGAAAATACGCGTTACGGCACCGAGGCGGCTCCCGGGCAACAGCAACAGCGGACCGTTCGGGTCGTAACGGAACGGATTTTGCTGTCGCAACAGCGGATGACCGACGAAATTCACCTTCAAATTTGTATCGGCGAAACACTCAACTTCGAACGGGAAAATGACGCCCAGCGCATCAAACCAACACGCAATTTTAAACCGACGGTGCGCCTTCCATGCCCAAATCTGCGGCGCAATGTAACCATAAATATACGTCGAACCGCCCGCCTTTTTGCTCAACCCCGCCCGATGTAACGCCTGCGCCAGGCGTAAATTGAAACCCGGGAAATCGACCAAGCAAATAACCTTCGGTTGATAAACGCGCACCCAACGCACCAGCCACCGCAATAAACGCACAAACGTTCCGTAGTGCTTCAGAACTTCCGCCAGTCCCACAACGGAAAGCGACATTATGTTAAACAGCAGATGCGCGCCGGCTTGTTGGAGGTTCGAACCGCCGACCGCGCAAACGGACAGGTTCGGATGCCTTGTCTTCAATTCACGAACCAATACGGAAGCGTGCAAATCCCCCGAAGGTTCTCCGGCAATCACCAACACATCCGCCATTTGATTTTAAGGTAATACACGGCGGATGAGGCGCAAAACAATTTGCGTTTGAGGCGAAAATGGCTTTTTAAGGCAACAACGTACTCCGTTTTATATAACCGTTCGCAAGAAAAGAGAGAACGTACTCTTTTAAGAATTTATGATTTTGGAAAGCGAAAAAGTCAACAGCGATGCAAATTTTCAATTTAAAACCAATTTTAAAGCACACACGAAGACAGCATCTTCAATCTCCATCCTACGACACCAAACCCTTGCTTTGGATTTGCCGTGTAATCTCCAATGCCACCGACAGTGCCGAACGCGCCACGTAACCGTCCACCTTCGGTGTATGCGCATGCAGGACGCAATCGATGAAGGATTTTAATTCCGCTTTCAGCGGCTCGGTTTTTTGCAACGGGATTGCTTCCTGTCGGATGCAGCCGACTTCCTTCCAGACGCGAGGCCCACTTTGCGCCATAAAATCCATCGATAGATAGCCGCCGGGCTGAAAAATCCGCAATGTGCGTTCTTTTTTGGCGCTCACGCGCGAAGTATTAAAATCGGCGACGCAACCGTTTTCGAAGTGAAGGCGCGCATTGGCAATATCCTCCGTTTGCGACAGAACGCCGATACCGATGGCTTCGATCGAACGAACGGGCGACCGCACCAGTTGCAACACCACACCCAGATCATGGATCATCAGATCCAGCGTCACACCAACGTCGGTACCGCGGTTCGGAAACGGCGACAGGCGATCGGCGGTAATATATTTCGGCGCGCGCACGTGCTTTTCCAAATAACCGTTCACGGGGTTAAAATGCTCCACGTGTCCGACCTGCAGAATGCAGTGATGCGCTTCCGCCGCCGCAATCATCGCCTCCGCTTCCGCCAAATTTGTACAAAGCGGCTTC
This sequence comes from Opitutales bacterium, assembly GCA_017479315.1. GTDB lineage: Bacteria > Verrucomicrobiota > Verrucomicrobiia > Opitutales > UBA9783 > UBA3222. The sequence continues at coordinate 7,095 of JAFVCI010000022.1, forward strand.
TCGACCAACAGGTGACAGCCTGATTCCAATAAAGGAATTGCCGTTGCCGCATGCATCGTCGTCGGGGTAACGACACTCAGGGCTTGGCATTTTTTTACCAATGCGGCCACGGACTGGAACGCTTCGCATCCGTACTGGTCGGCAATCACTCTTGCGCGCAACGTGTCCGTATCGAAAACGCCGACCAGTTCCGCGTTTTCAAGCTCCGAATACAACCGCGCATGGTGCATTCCCAGGTGACCGACGCCGATAACGCCGCAGGTAACGCGTTCGCTCATGTTCACTTTTGTTTTCAATTCCATTTAAAACCGATATATTGCCGAAAAAAACGCATTTTTTTCAAACAACCCGAAAAGCATTCGCATACTGCGTATATTCTACCGAAACAAGTATTTTCGGGAAACACCGATTTTTAAAGTTTTTTTGACACATTTCGTACTTATTTTCGCAAAACCGCTCCGCTTTACGCCGTTTGTTCGCGCAAAAAACCATCCTTGAGTAACATTCGGCGATCCGTTTGTGCCGCAAACATCGCAGAGTGGGTTACCAAAATTAAACTCATGCAAAACCTTTGACACACCCGTAGTAACAACTCCATCACACGCGTACCGGTCGCTTCGTCCAAACTGCCGGTCGGTTCGTCCGCGAGAAGGAGTTTCGGTTTTGCCAATACCGCCCGCGCCAACGCCGCACGCTGTTGTTCACCGCCCGATAAGGTCGTCGGCAGACGATCCAAAAGTTCTTTTAACCCCAACAAATCCAAGACTTCGTCCAAAATATCGGGCATTTGCCTGCCACCGAAGCGTATTGAAAACGGCAACAGCAAATTTTCCCGCACCGTCAATTCCTCGATAAGATGATAATGCTGGAATACGTATCCGATGCCCTCGATAAACGCCTGCCGCCCGCCGACAACGGGACGTCCGTTGAAGATAACCGTTCCGCTTTGAACCATTTCCAAGCCGCCGATTGCCAGCAAAAGCGTCGATTTTCCCGATCCCGAAGCACCGCAGATCGATAAACTTTCGCCTTCATTCAATGTAAAGGAAACGTTCCGCCACAGCAGTTGCGTCCCGAAACTCTTAGATAAATTTTCGACCGCCAGCAGCGATTCGGCATCGGTCGGCTCCCGTTCTTCCGTCGTCGCTTCGGTTTGAGGTATCATTTTCTTTTAAATTACGCCTGTGAGAACAAATCTTTCAAGTCTGCTTTCATCTTCAAACGATGCTTTTTTCGATATTTCTCCCCTTATCCTCGCCGCAAACTCTGCACCAACGGCAGTTTATACATGCGTCCGATCGGCAACAAACTCGCCAACAGCGTCATCACCAGCGTCAAAACGGTAATCCACAACATATCCTGTCGGCTCCAAACGGCAGGCAGGGTTTCGACATCGTAAAAATTCCACAGCGCGTCCTTCGGCAACAGCCAACCTGTCAATCCGCGCACAATGGTGTTGCGCTCGTGCAAAATCACGGCGGCACCCGCAAAACCCGTCAACAATCCCAAAAATCCCAACAGCAGGCTTTGCAGACCAAATAACAGCGAAAGATCCGTTCTCGTCGCGCCCCAGGTGCGCAACAAGGCTAATTCGCGCCGCTTCCTTACCACGGCAGACATCAGACCGCTGCTCATGGAAAACGCCGCCACCGCCACCACGAACAGCAAGACAAAAAAACACATGGCTTTTTCGAGTTTCAAGATGTATAAAAAATCCACGTTGAGCGTATTCCAGGTGTAGGCAACCAACCCCGGCGGGAGGAGATGGTTAATTGAACGGCAAACTTCGCCCAAATACTTTCTGTCCGCTTCGACGCTGAAACCATGCACGTTATCCGACGAAGCATACAATTCCTGCGATAACTCCAACGGCAACAGCACCGTCAAACGATCCGCCTCCGCCCAACCGGTTTTAAACAGTCCCGCAACCGTCACTTCCCGCGGTAAGAGGAGTTCCTCCTTTCTCATGGCTTCCAACGCCAGCGGGGAATAAAGCTCAAATGTATCGCCGACGTCCAAGCCGCATTCGTGCGCGAGCGCCTCGCTCACCCACGCGCCATCCTTTAAACCATTAAGCGATCCTTTTGTAAGAAACCGTTCCAGCGGCAAAACCAAACCAGCCGTTTCGACCTCCAAGCCGAGGCATTTCGGCAACGCAACGCGCTCGCCGACCTGCATCATGGAAATCCCCGCAACATACGGCGTGATCGCCTTTACGTGCGGCAACCGACGAATGCGTTCAATAAAGTCTTCGTCTTGCGTTACGGAACGCCGCGCAATGATTTTAATTGCACCGTTGATTTGAATCAGCTTCTCGGCAATGTGGGTATCAAAGCCGTTCATGATGCTCAAAACAATCATCAATAACGCCACGCCCGCCGCAATCCCTGCCGTCGACATCCAGGTAAAAAACGTTCCGAAGTGCTTCTTCGGAAACAAATAACGCCACGCCAACAGGAAGATCCAACGATGTCCCACCGTACAATCATGGTGGGTTGGAGAGGCGAAAATCGCAATCGGAAGAGTGACGAAAACTTTTTCATGCAACGACGGTTCAACAAAAACGGTGTTCATGTACCGAAGAACCGTCGACCGTCAAATGAATGCAATCAAACGATGTTGCTTCACGCAATACGGGAACATAAAAGCCGTCGTATCCTCAAAGGCATTACCGTCTTTTTACAAACTCCCCGCATCCCTTACGGCGCAACGATATGTAAACACCAGCACTTTCCCTTCGACCTCCAACGTCAGTGGCGACGTTTGAACGCGATTTGAACACGACTGAAAACCGCCGAAAGCTAATTCCGTGCGGTTGAGTTCCCACTTTAAACCGTGCGAGGTCACGATTGCGTGCGGACAACCGAACAGCGAAACTTTGGTATCCGCTTCCCAATCGAAGGTTCGCTTTCCCGTCAGCGCAAAACCGATCTGCGTATCCGACAGGAAGAGGGCATCGGTTTTGGAGAAAATAAAAACATTCGACAAAATTCTGTCCAAACAACCGCCGCTCATACCGACGACAATCGTCGGCAGTAAATTTTCTTTTTTCAGGTAAGAAAAGGCTTTCTCGAAATCCGTCGTCTCTTGCGACGCATCGCGAACATGCGGATATTGTTGTAATAACTTCGTCCGTACACTGTCGCAATCCCCGACAATCGCGATCGGTTCCAAACCGTTTTCGACCAGTCGGTTCGCCGCCCCATCCGCCGCAATCAACGGCAGATGCGTTTGCTTTAAAAATTCGACCGGCAATTCACCGTCGAGGCACAAGACCGAACGGTAACGACCTTCGTCAACGATCATACGCCATTTTCTGCATGACCGAGATCGTGGTGACGATGAGACAAAAAATTTCGCTCCAAATCAATTCCGAAGAAGCGATGCAAATCCCGTAAATCAGCCACGAAAACGCACATACCCAGCAGTTGAGCAGCATAAACAACGAAACATCCTTCATGGTTTTCGTACGATGGGCTTTGATAATCTGCGGTATCAGACCAATCAGGGTCGTCGCCATCGCCAGCTTCCCGAAGAACTTCTCCATTCGTCCCAAAGTAATCAAAAAACACCTTCGATTTCAAACTTTTATCGTTTCGTCGGCGGGTTGCTGCACAAAAAAATTGACAAAAACGCCCATCGGGCGGATGATAAAGGCGCTGTTTATTGGTTTTGCCCGATAGTGTAACGGTAGCACACGTGGTTTTGGTCCATTCAGTCGAGGTTCGAATCCTTGTCGGGCAGCCAGGTGACGGTTTTAGAGGTTCGGGAAAGGTAAGAACGAACGGCGGGGACTTTTAAAGCGGAAGGTCCGAAGAACAACGGAGGGGATGACGGTGACAGCGGGAAACGAAGGAAATACGAAGCGACCGTTGGATGTCGGGGTTATTCGCAATGATTTCCCGTCGCTTTTGCACCGTAATTCAAACGGTCAATCGATCGTCTGGCTGGACAATTCGGCGACCACGCAAAAACCGCGTTGCGTCATCGGCGCGCTGACGGATTTTTACACCAACTACAACGCCAACGTTCATCGCGGTTATTACGAATGGGGGCAGCGCGCCACGGAAGCCTACGAGGGAACGCGCAAACGTCTGGCAGACTTTATTCACGCCGATGCGGCGGAAGAAATTATTTTTACGCGCGGTGCAACGGAA
>JAFVCI010000023.1 GCA_017479315.1 Opitutales bacterium
CCGTTAACAGTATACGCCCGATGCGGTAATTGACAAGCGCGGAAAGCAGAATCAGAAAGTAAAATCGCCAATTCCACGTACAGTAAAAAATGGTCGACCCGACCAATAAAACGGGTATCACCAAATGGAATTTACCTTTCGCGATTACCCGCCAGTAAATCAAAGCCGTCAGTGGCAATAAAACGAGCAAGTAAATCGGATCGCAGAATAACATCCTTCTGGGATTGCAACGAATATAAGGGGAAATTGAAAGAAAAATCTTGTTTGCGGTTTTGTGCCAGGATAAAGCATTTTTACAATTTTCGTGTATCGATATTCTTTAATCCCTGAATTTTTAATCGTTCACTAGAAATGATACCTCCGATAAACTTCCGTTTGCATATCTCTCAAAAATCTCTTATCATGAAACTATGGAAGCTACTAAGTTGCTGGTTTGCGTGGACGGGTCGATGCCGTACATGGAGAGTTGTTTGCAATATGCCGAGTGGATTATCAAGGCGATGAATGCCACGGCGGATATTCTTTACGTGACGGATGCGCATCAGTTTGATTTCGCCATGATGGGCGATTTTTCGGGAGCGTTGGGTGCGCAACCGTACCAGCGTTTGTGCGATCAGCTGAAGCAGATTGAGACCGAAAAAACGCGTGTTGTGAAGGAAACGGTCGAAAAGTTTTTCGAAAAAGCCGGGTTGTCGGATAAAATCACCTTTAAGCATGAACGCGGTTCGTTGGTGGACAGTTGCCAGGCATACGAGCACAGCGAAGTCGGCGTGGATTTAATTTTGATGGGAAAGCGCGGCGAAAATGCGGCGTTTGCGACGGAGCACCTCGGTGCCAATTTGGAGCGTGTGGTGCGCGCAAGTTCAAAGCCCTGTTTTATTGCCTGTCGAAAATTTACGCCGATTAAGAAATGCGCTTTGGCGTATGATGACGGTCCGAGTACGCGCCATGCGTTGCAGTTTCTCATCCGTTCGCCGTTTATGAAGGAGATTCCGATCGACTTGCTGTACGCATGCGACGAAGAGAATCCGCCGGAAGAAGTTACCGAAATGCTGGCTTCGGCGGAAAAAACTTTAAAAGATGCAGGCTATAAAGTGAATACGGTTTGTCTGCACGACGACGTCAGCGACGGCATTGCCAATTACGTTACCAACCAAGCGATTGATGTGTTGATCATGGGTGCCTATGGACACGGTCGAATTCGCAATCTGTTTATCGGAAGCACCACCACCGAATTGATGCGGCGCTGCAAAAACTCGGTTCTGCTGTTCCGTTGAAACATTTCCTTTCGGCGCACAAGTTGCATTTTTTCAAGCATATGAGTTTAATTTCGGAAATTATCGGCAGAGAAATTCTGGATTCGCGCGGCAATCCGACGGTGGAGGTCGAAGTTGTTCTCGATGACGGCACCGTCGGGCGCGCTGCGGTGCCTTCGGGAGCCAGCACGGGCGTCCATGAAGCGTTGGAATTGCGGGACGGCGGCGTCAAAAAACTCCCGAAGTCGGTGCGCGATCGTTACAACGGCAAAGGTGTGACCCAGGCGGTTGAGAACGTTAATACGGTACTTGCGAAATTACTTAACGGTTTCGATGCGTTGGAACAGGGGACCGTTGACGCGGAAATGATTGCCTGCGACGGAACACCGAATAAGTCTAATTTGGGAGCCAATGCGATTTTGGGCGTATCGCTGGCGGTTGCCGATGCCGCGGCGCGTTATTTGGAATTGCCGCTATATCGTTATATCGGCGGCGTCCATGCCCGTACGTTGCCGGTGCCGA
>JAFVCI010000024.1 GCA_017479315.1 Opitutales bacterium
TAATCAACCCGACGCCCGAATGTACAAAGTGCAGTTTGCAATCGTTGCGTTCGAGGGTATAAACGTCAAACCCGTTTTGCCGAACGCGTTGAAGTTCCGATTTGTACTGCGTGAGAACGGCCTCGATTTCGCACGCCACCAATAATCCGATGCTTTTCATAGGTCTGCTTTTTACGTGTATGAGGAAAATCCTTCCTCCTTCCTTAGGATTTTACGGAAAAATGAAGATTTTTCAATGATTTTCCGTGTGCGGAGAACCGATTGCTTAAAAAAACGCTTCGGTAGTGACAAAACGAGTCTTATTTTGTACTCATGGGTGTTGCTTCCACGTTTTTTAAGGCAAAAAACGGATGGCGATTGCCAAAAGGTCGTTTTAAGGTTTGCTTCCCCGAAAATTATGCTTTTGATAGAGACAGTAAGCAAAAAATGACAAAACAAACGATGCATATTTCGTCGGAGGGTATCGGCGAAGGTCATCCCGACAAGGTCGCGGATTATATTTCGGATTCGATTTTGGATGCCTGCTTAATGCAGGATCCGCAGGCGCACGTGGCGTGCGAAACGCTCGTGAAGTCCAATCACGTCGTGGTGGCGGGGGAAATTACGACGAGCGCGGTTTTCGATACCAATGCGGTTATTCGGCAGGCAATTCGCGAGATCGGTTACACCTACCCCGAGATGCTTTTTAATGCCGATACGGTGTTTATTACCAATCTTTTGACGAAGCAGTCGGGCGAGATTAACGGTGCGGTGGTGAAAGAAAAAGAGGAAGCGGCGGAGGTCGGTGCCGGCGACCAGGGATTTTTCTTCGGTTACGCCTGCAACGAAACGGAACAACTGATGCCGGCGTCCTATTTGTTGGCGCAAAAGATTGCTCAAAAACTGGCAACGGAGCGCAAAGAGGGAAAAGTCGATTGGTTGCGTCCCGATTCTAAGATGCTGGTAACCATGCGCTATGAGGGGTTGGAGCCGATTGAAATCGAAAATATCGTCATCGCAACCCAACACGCCGAATCGGTTTCGCAAAAAGAAATTGAGGCGTTTTGCAGGGAACGCGTTATCCCGGCGGTTATTCCCGCCAAATGGTTGACGGCGAATACCCGATACTTTATCAATTCGAGCGGTCAATTTACCTACGGCGGTCCGGAAGCCGACACGGGCTTGACGGGGCGCAAAATTATTGCCGATACCTACGGCGGATGGGCGCATCACGGCGGCGGGGCGTTCTCGGGCAAAGATCCTTCGAAGGTAGATCGTTCGGGTGCGTATTTTTGTCGCTGGGTCGCCAAGAACATTGTTGCAGCGCAATTGGCGGATCGTGTGGAAGTGCGTTTGGCGTACACCATCGGCGGAACGCACCCCATTCATTACGATTTAACGACGTACGGCACGGAACATTGCGATTTGGAGCGTTTAAACAAAGCCGTTACGGAGGTGTTTGACGGTCGCGTGGCGGCGATTATCGACCGGATGGATTTGCGACGTCCGATTTATCGTCAATCGACGCAGTTCGGACATTTCACGAAGCCGAATTTGCCCTGGGAGCAGACCAATCGCGTTGAGGAATTAAAGAAGCGTTGTGGTTAATTGGGGTGCTCGGTTGCGTTTTGTAACGCACGGGTTTCGTTCCGCGACTTGACAGATGTTTTTTCGATTTGCCATAAGGGAAGCGTGTTGATTGCAAGCAGGCGGGTCGGTGAGGCGTTCAATATCTATGCGCCCGATAAGGAGACCGTTATTTGTTCCTTAACCGTAAAGCGTGTTTCGAGTCGACATGATGTTAATCGTGAATTGACGGGAGCCTGGGCGAATTTGGAGGTTTGGGAAGATAGAGAAAAGTGTGTGCTTCACGTAACCGAACGGGATGGTGATACCGTTAAAATACGAGCCGGCGATAAGCTTAAATTGTTCGATAAAGATAAAAAGAGGGTTATTTGCGAAATTCTTGTGACCGAGATCCGGGAGCACCTGAATGAGCACTTCCATTACGAGAAAGGTCTTGAGTGCGGACGCGGTGCCCGTGTGACTCTCGGGGCTACTTTTGATGACAATGATTGTGTTGCTTTCCGAACGAAAAATAATTAGAAGGGTATTGATATTGAAAAGCAAATGTAAGAAAATCTGAATAGAGTTCGAGGAACCGATTGGTTCCAGACATAGGTTTTATGGATAATGAACATAGGAATAAAGTTCCCTCTCGGGAAAATCTCATCGATATGGCGCGGGATGTTTCCGATCTCGCGGAGAAGTTGGACGCCGTTTGCGAGCGCGTTGCCAAAAGTTGCGAGAGCATCGAGGTTGCCTGTGCCGATTTGGTCGGCGTGACGGAGCGGGTTAAGGAAGTAAGGATGTCCCTTTTCGGGATCCGCGCGTTTCTGGCACGGGAAGCGGCGTTCGGCGATTACCGATAGAAGGTCTTTTTCAGGATTTTCGCGTTTTTTTAGACTTGCCGTAGTTTCCCGCCGAAGAAACCTCGCAGGAGGTTGCTTTTGCACGCGGAGGTTAAAGCGGTTCGGACGGGATTGTTCTCCGGCGCGGGGTACTTTGAGACGGGAGGTGAGTAAAACCTTGATTTTTGGGCGTTTGTAAAGCGCGGGTAATATCGTTTTGTTCCGATACGGATCGACGGTCGGTGATTAAAGCCGAACGTTCGGGTGCGTTTTGCATTATTTCCGTACGCTTTACGGGATAACAAAAGCAAGGCGGGACAAGCCCTTTTGATATTTCTCGGTTGTTTTGCATCGCCAAAAATCGCATGGCGTCGGTACTCCCGCGTCGGGCGTCGGAAGGCATTTGCGAGATTCTTTTCGGTGCGCCGGTTTGGAAATGCCGTTGAGTTGTGTTTAATCCTTCAAATGACCGCAAGTTTCGAACGTTCTTTTGTCTTCAAAGCATCCGCGGTGTTTTTTGAGGCGGCGTTTTTTTCGTCGTTGTGTGCGATCGGACAGGCGTGGGATGTTGGTGCCTGCCGAGGCGTTGCGGTGCGACGGTTTCGAAAAAAGCTTGCCTTCGTTTTTATGACTTTTTATTGACGAAAATTTTCGATTTGCCATAAGAAAGGTGTGTTGATTGCGAGCAGGCGGGTCGGTGAGGCGTTCAATATCTATGCGCCCGATAAGGAGACCGTTGTTTGTTTAAAGTGAAAAATATCGGAAGTCGGCACATGGTATTCATCTTGAATTGACGAAAAAATGCGGTTGTGAAGGCGTTGGAACCGTCGAAAAAAGGAGATTTTTATTTCCTCGAAAGGAATATCTGTCTTCAGGGGAGCACACCGTGCTCGAAGAAACCATGGGAATTGATTTGGTTAAACGGGTGGCAAACGACGAAAAACTGACGTTGCGACGGAAGGATATTGTTTGATAGAAATAAAAAGGATACCGTGCGTTAAATACTCGCACTTGCTATCATATTATGGAATTGACGGAGGTATTGAAAGCCGAAGAAGCGTTTTTTGATCAACGGAAAATTTATGCTTTGGTATTGCGTTTGGGAATACCGGCGATTATTGCCCAATTGGCATCGGTTGCTATGCAATATATTGATGCTGCGATGGTTGGAAGTCTTGGAGCTTCCGCATCGGCTGCCGTTGGTGTTGTTACTTCATCTACGTGGATTGTAAGCGGACTTGCCTATGCCGTTGCTACGGGATTTTCGGTTCAAACAGCCCATGCAACGGGAGCGAATGACGCTGTTCGAGCCAAAAAGGTTTTCCGCGAAGGGTTGATCATTTGCTTCGTGATTTCATGCTTGCTTTCTTTTATCGGAATTAGTTTAAGTCCGCATTTACCTTCTCTTATGGGAGCCGAACCGAAAATTCGGCACGATGCATCCATATATTTCTTCATCTATTCCTGTGCGATTCCTGCCATGTTGTTGCGAGTTTTTTCGGGGAATGTTTTGCAATGTGCGGGAAATACAAAAATTCCGAGCCTCCTTAATTCACTTTTGTGTTTATTCGATGTTTTATTCAACTGCTTTTTAATTTTTCCGGCACGCAAAATTACAATCGGGGATTTTTTGATTTACATACCGGGTGCGAATTTAGGCGTTGCCGGCGCGGCTCTCGGAACGGCTTTTTCTGAAATTATTATTTCAATTGCGATGTTTATGACGGCTTTTCGGATGCCGAATCTTCATTTTGATTTTTCCTTTTCGAAATTTTCAAAAGACATCTTAAAAACTGCATCCAAAATCTCCGGACCAATGGCGCTCGAATCGGTGGTAATGAACGGAGCATATATTGTTATCACAAGTATTGTTGCGCCACTTGGAGCTGTCTCGCTTGCCGCCGATGTTTTCGGATTTATAACGGAACAAGTTTGCTATCTTCCCGCATTGGGAATGTCAATTGCCGCCACAACGCTCATGGGACAAGCTCTTGGAGCAAAACGAAAAGATCTTGCTCGAACATTCGCTTGGTCCGCGGTCAAATGCGGAGTGGTGATCGTAACGACGACAGCGGTTGCTTTGTATTTTTTCGCACCGGTTGTTTTCGATTTATTAACACCCGATATCGCCGTAAGAGAATTGGGGGTGAAGGTATTAAGAATCGTGCTTTTGTCGGAACCGTTATTTGCGGCATCAACGGTTATTGTCGGCGCATTAAGAGGGGCAAAAGATACATTTATTCCGAGCATATTCACGGTTGTCAGTGAGTGGTTTGTGCTTATACCATGTGCATTATTTTTTGTGAAAACGTATGGATTGGCGGGCGTTTGGTTCGGTATATCCGTAAATTTTTGTATACGCGGAATTTTCTTCCTGTTACGTCTGCGAAACGAGAAAAGTTGGATGAAAATATCATGAGAGTTTGAAAATCGGATTTTATATTAAACGGTTCAAGGAAGTTTGAATTGTAAAAAATCATTTTTTGGGCTCCGGACTGACATCTTTTACGACTTCTTCCAAAAGATACGTTCTATAGAATGAGAAAAGTTATCGTTTCTATGGTTAGGTATGCATTTGCTTTCTTTTGAATACAAAATAAACTTTACATCCGTTAAACGATTAAATCTTACAAAACGCAGTTTGACGTAACCCAAAAAATGTTCAATGCCGTTTCTCGCGGACAAATCCGTTTTCGCGGTGAGAAACTTGATGAGCCTTGTCGATTACTGCGAACCAATCGCAATTCAAAATGATTTTCATCCGGTTCAAATTCGCACAATTCTTTCTTTTGTTTTCTTGGAGAATGTTGCAAAATCTTCCTTCGAATTTCGTTGTAATATGCATTTATCGTTGGTTTTGGAAGTTTTCCGGCGCGACAATTTTGAAATGACGGTTTCGAAAAAAGCTTGCCTTCGTTTTTATGACTTTTTATTGACGAAAAGTGCCTTCAAAATATGCTTAAAATGAGGGCGCATGGTCGGGGGAGACGAGGCGGAAAAGGCGGCGGCTTCCGACGCGGAGGATTTGGAGTGGTTAGAACGCTTCAAATCCGGTAATCGGCGGGCGTTCGAATTTTTCGTCAAAAAATATCAGCGGCGGCTGTTTCGGATCATCTACAACATGACGAGTTCGAAGGAGGATACCGCGGATTTGCTCCAGGATGTGTTTTTGAAGGCGTTCCGTTCGATAGAGACCTTCAAGGGGCAATCGAAGTTTTATACGTGGTTGTGTCGCATTGCCATCAATAAGACGTTGGATTTTTTGGATGCGCGCAAACGAAAGCCCGTGTACAGCCTGGAAACATGGGGCGAAGGCGGAAATGTAGCGGAATTTTTGATGCCCGGCGAAAACATTCCCGCCGCCGATCGTGCGGTGCTGTTGAAAGAATTGCAGGAAAAATTGAACGAAGCGTTGCAACAACTGTCTCATAATCATAGAACGGTGGTTGTTCTGTTCGAGATTGAGGGTATGAGTCATGCCGAAATTGCAAAGACCTTGCAATGTTCGGAGGGGACGGTGCGTTCGCGCTTGCATTACGCAAAGGAACAGTTAAAACAATCATTGTCGCGGTATTTGAAAGGACATGGAACAACCGAAGTTTGAATTGGAGCGCTTATTGAAGGCGAAGCGTTTTGAGATGCCCGACGAGGCGTTTTGGGATGCATTTGATGCGCGCTTAAGGGCGTCGCTTGCGGAGGAAGTGCAGCCGCGGCGCGTTTCGTGGAAACAATACCTCGGTGCGTGGTTGCGGCGGTGGTCGCCCGTTGCGGCTTTCGGATTGTTTGTGTTCGGCGGTGTTTGTCATTTTTCGTCCCGCTTTAGTGCGCCGCATCTTGAGATGTGTTTTCAACCGTCCGATGTTCGATCCTGCCGTTCGTTATCATTTCATGTTTCTCCTTCATCGGGAGTCGTAAAGAATGTTCTGAAGAAAAGTGTTGCTTTGACGGACGGCGATCGTTTCACTTTCTAAGTGATGGCGGTTGTCGGCAGACGAACAACGGTGGCGGCGGTTCGGTTGCGTTTGGGCTGTGTCCGTGTACTTTTGTGTGCGGGCGTGCTTTGCGGATGTTGTTTTAAAGTTTCACCTGCTTTTGGGGCTTCGGAACATGATGGTTCAGGTGTAAAACAGCAACGGGACGGCAGTGCGATTTCTTCGAATTCCGCCTCTTCAAATGCTTTAAAATCTGCGATCGCGACAGAGGGAAGTGCTTCCGTTGCGTCCCAAAGTGCATCGGATGAAAGACCGTCTGCCAAAAGAGATGCATCTGACATTACTTCCCGTCGGACGGTATCCGTCGAAGCGCAAAGCCCTGTCTCCGTTAACGGAACTTCCGCTGAAGAAGAGCCATCCGTTTTATCTGCCAATCCCTCTCAAACGGCATTTTCCGATGCGCAAGCTTCGTTGGGAAATGTTCTGTTTTTACTTTCGGATCTGTACGAACGTTTCAGCGATTGTTGCGTGCGTGTTCGTTATAAGCTGGACGGTAAAGCGCAGGTGGCGAGCGGTTTTTTTGTCAGCGATAAAGGACATGTGTTGACGCCCGTGATCGGCGGGGAAGATTTTTATGTCGAGACGCGTTCGCATCGGCAGTTTTCGGCAAAAAAACGCGGCGAAGATCCCGTCAGTTCATTATGCCTGTTGCAGACGGACGAAGAGCCGTTGCGGGCGGTTAAAGATAAATCCGAGTCGGAGACGCGAAGCGTGTCGTATTTTTCACTGTTGCGCAATGACGGGTATCCGAAAATCGGTCAGCCGATCGTCAGCCTTTCCTGTAAATTGGGAGGGTCGGTCTCGCCGCAAATCGGTTATGTGACGGCGTTTCAGGAACGTTATTTCGCTACCGAATTTCCGTTCGTGTTTGTTCGCAGTTCGTTGCGCATTGATGCGGGCGATTGCGGCGGTGCGGTGTTGGACGCACAGGGAAATTTGCTCGGGATGCTGTTCCACGCGTTACCCGATACGCAGGAAACGTTTTATATGCCGTCGCAGGCGTTGGAACGGGTGTTTCGGGATTTGCTTTTGTTCGGAAACGTGCGTTACGGTTATGCCGGCTTGTCGGTCGAGACCGCGTATAATCCGAAGACGCACGCGGTTTGCCTGCGGGTTCGTGAGGTTCAGCCGAATTCGCCGGCGGCGCAAAGCGGTTTCAGGGTCAATGACGTGCTGTTGCGGGTGAATGACAGCGAAGTTTCTTCCATGGAGATGTTTAAGAATTTCATTTTCTTGTCCAAGCCGGGTGATGTGTTGCAATGTGCCGTGATGCGCGGCAAAAAAACGCTGGATTTAACGTTGACGTTGGCGGAAAAACCGTAGATTTTCGCGATAAAACAGGGTAAAATTAAGGAACGGCATGAATGTTCAAGACCTTCAAAAAGTCCTGCAGCTGGTTGAAAAGTTCAATCTGACCGAATTCGGTTTGGAGGAAAAAGATTTAAAGCTTTCCGTAAAGCGCGGGTCATTGCCTGTGGTTCCCACATTGCCGACGGTGCCTGTTTCGATGCCGACGGTCGCGACTTCGGTGCCTCCGAGTGCGCCTTCGGGATCGAAGACGGAGGAGAAGAACGTTTTTATCATCAAGGCACCGATGGTGGGGGCGTTTTACGCAGCTCCGTCGCCCGAGAGCGAGCCCTACATCAAAGTTGGGAGCGTGGTGCGTCCCGATACGACGGTGTGTATTTTGGAGGCGATGAAGGTGATGAACGAAGTGCGCGCCGAATGTTCCGGAGAGATTTTGGAGGTTTTGGTGAAAAACGGCGCGCCCGTCGAATACGGACAGCCGCTGTTTAAAGTGCGCACGTCGGCATGATGCACAAAGTTCTTATTGCAAACCGCGGGGAAATTGCACTGCGCGTGGTTCGTGCCTGTCGGGAAATGGGACTCAAAACGCTGGCGGTGTATTCGGAAGCGGACGTGCATTCGTTGCCGGTGCAGTTGGCGGACGAGGCGATTTGCATCGGTTCCGCACCGGCGTCGCAGAGTTATTTAAAGGCGGATCGTATTCTCGGGGCGGCGGAAATCGGCGGCGCGGATGCCGTTCATCCCGGTTACGGATTTTTGGCGGAGAATGCGACGTTTGCCGAGCAGTGCGAAGCGTGTCGCATCAAATTTATCGGTCCTTCGCCGCAGGCGATTCGTCTGATGGGGGATAAAATCGCGGCGCGACAAATGGCGCACAAAGTCGGCGTTCCGACCGTTCCCGGGAGCGAGGGCGCGATTTCGGACGAGAACGAAGGTTTGAAGCTCGCCACAAAAATCGGCTTTCCCGTTATTATTAAATCCGCGGCGGGCGGCGGCGGGAAAGGTATGCGCACCGTGTGGAATGCGGCGACGTTTTTAAAAGCTTTTCTGTTGGCACGTACGGAAGCGGAAAAGGCGTTCGGCGACGGTTCGGTGTACATTGAAAAATTCATTGAAGATCCGCATCACATTGAATTTCAGGTGTTGGCGGATGCACACGGGCATGTCATTCACGTCGGCGAACGCGATTGTTCGTTGCAGCGCAATTACCAGAAGTTGGTTGAGGAAGCGCCTTCGACGTTTTTAAATTCCTCCCTGCGCGAGAAAATGGGCAAAGCGGCGGTGAAACTGACGGAAAAATGCGGTTACGAAGGTGTCGGAACCATCGAATTTTTGGTCGATAAAGAAGGTGATTTTTATTTCATCGAAATGAATACCCGCCTTCAGGTGGAGCATACCGTGACCGAAGAAGCCATGGGGATTGATTTGGTCAAATGGCAGTTGAGGGTGGCGAACGGTGAAGAGTTGACATTACGACAGAAGGATATTAAGTGCCGCCGACACGCGATCGAATGTCGCATCAATGCCGAAGATCCCGACAACAATTTTATGCCGTGCCCCGGGCATGTGGATTTTTATCACGAACCGGGCGGGTACGGCGTGCGCATGTATACGCACGTGTTTGCGGATTATGTTATTCCGCCGTATTAGGACAGCCTGATCGGGTAGGTGATTGCGACGGGCGAAACTCGGGAAGATGCAATCACGCGTA
>JAFVCI010000025.1 GCA_017479315.1 Opitutales bacterium
CAGCGACCAATCGAAGTTCCATTCGTCCGACGCAATCCCTCTCAAATAATAGCCTTTTTTATACGAAAACAATCGACCCGCGTGACCGAAACCGCCGAGGGAACAAATGACATGGTCGCATTGTGCGATGCAATACAAATCCAAATAACCCTTCGAACTGTCGTTTTGATCGCAAACGCGACAGGCAATGTCTTTATCCAATGCGGGCAAAATCTTTTCCCGTACCCAATCGGGCTCTTCCGAGAAAAAGAAAAACTTTACATTCGGGTCGAGGTTATGAATTTTCCGAACGGCAAGAATGAAGAACTCGGCTTGCGTCGGATGTGCGCCGTCCCAGCCGTGCGTATAATCGCCGCGTCGTACGTGCACCGCGCAGGATTTATGAGCATTGATTTCGGTTAATAAATCTTTGCAGGTGTCGATGTCAATCGGGTGAAATTTGTCTTTTAATTTGCGAACGCCGTGTTCCTTGTAATCCTCTACGCGTGCGTTGCGATCGAACCGAAAAAATACGGCGTGCAACCAATTTTCAAACGCACCCGCGTACGGTTGTAATTCGATCGTAGGAAACGCCTGTTTTAATTGTAACGGACGCGCAAAAATACCGTCCTCGTCCACTCCTTTCTTTTTAAACCACCGTATGCAGTATTTTACCGGCAAGTGATGCTTCTCACGCACCTCTTCGCCGTAACCGTACCAGCCGATCTGATCCGCCAAACCGCAACATAACGGTACCACCACTGTTTCCACATGAAACAGCTTCCGCATCGTCCGATAGAAAATGACTTTGCCGTTGTCCGTGCGCGTCAGAAGAAAAATCGTCAGAGAGAAGAGGAGAAGGAAGAGAAAGATGCGCAGGAGAAGTTTTCGGAGGAAATGCATAAAGTCTTGAAAAAAATTATGGAAAAGACAAGAGATTGAAGCAAGATTGGATTGCTACATTGAGGATTTGAAATGCCCGAAAATTTGAAAAACAAGGGAGAACTGCATCGGGCATAGGGAAGGAAAATCCTAAAGATTCAAATAATGCTCACGAAGGTATGTTCGTTGTGTTCCGAAGTGTTTTCAAATCGGTTCATTTCTCAAATGATTACATCCGTTCATTTTTTAAAACGAAAAATACTTATGTGAAACAGTAGAAAAGAAAAATCAAAACACGTTGCACGCTGAGCCGTCTTCCGTATATTCCACATCTTCTCCAGACGATCCCGATGTTTATCAAAAACAAGGTACATCAAAATTGCGCCAAAAACCGTTCGTCGTTCTGGTAAAAGCGGCGAATGTCTTCAATGCCGCAGAGCATCATTGCCATGCGTTCGATGCCGAAGCCGAACGCAAAACCCTGCCAATTGTCGTCAATGCCGCAATTTTTAAAAACATTCGGGTGCACCATACCGCAACCGAGGACTTCGAGCCATGTATTATGAAACTTCCCGAGATTTGTAATAAAAATATCGACTTCGAAGCTCGGTTCCGTAAACGGGAAAAAGCTCGGTCTCAAACGTACTTTGAAATCTTTGCTGAAAAACTGACGCACAAAGTAGTCCAGCGTTCCCTTTAAATCCGCAACCGACGTATTTTTATCGATGCACAAACCTTCGACCTGATGAAAATTGAAGCGATGGGTTGCGTCATCGGTATCGCGCCGAAAAACGCGCCCGGGAGAAATAATCTTCAGCGGCGGTTTGTGTTTCAGCAACGTACGAATTTGAACGGTCGAGGTTTGCGTACGCAGAAGATACTTTTCGTCCGCCTTTCGGGACGTTGTCCCAACTTCTTTTGTCGGAAGAAAAAACGTATCCCGATCGGAACGCGACGGGTGATTTTTGGGCGCGTTGAGTGCATCAAAGCAGAACCATTCCGTTTCAAGCTCCGCGCCTTCGGCGACCGAATAACCGAGCTGTTTGAAAATCTCCGCTATGCGTTTTCGAACCTGTGTCAACGGATGTAGCGGCTTGGCGGAAGGGTAGGGCGACGGCAGGGTCGGATCGATCGGATTGCCCAATTTTTTCAGACGTTCGCGCGATTGCAGAGCTTTTGTTTGCTCCGCGATAACCGTTTCGATCGCCGTTTTAACGGCATTTAAGATCTTCCCGCGTTGCACCCTTTCGGTCGGATCACAATCCTTCAGCGCTTTCAAACAGCCGATCAATTCGCTTTTCGAACCCAGAAAGCGCGTTTTAACGGCTTGTAACTCCGCAAAAGAATTACACGCGCGAACGGCTTGCTCAGCGGTCGATTGAAGGTTTTCAAGATTTTCCATGTCCGCTAAATCATCAACCTACGGCACATCAAAAAGCGAAAAACAAAAAAAGTCACCCCAAACTGCACCGCCGCAGGCGAAATACCTAGGCGGATGCGTCGCCCGCGTCGACCTTTTCGGTACCCGCTTTCACGGACTTCTTTGCTGATTTTTTCGCTACAGGCTTTGAAGAAGCGGAAACATCAACTTTTGAAGTCGCTTTACACGCCTGCAAAACCTGCGCAATCAAAGCTTTGAAGCCCTCTTCATTTCGGATCGCCAATTCGCTCAGCTGTTTGCGATCCAGCTCGATGTTGCACTTTTTGAGACCGTTGATAAAGCGGCTGTAAGAAACGCCCGCCGCGCGACAGGCGGCATTGATGCGGACAATCCACAAGCGGCGAAATTCGCCCTTTTTCTTGCGTCTGTCGCGAAACGCATACGCTCCCGCGCGCCAATAAGCATCGTTCGCATAACGAAACAGGCGGGACTTATTGCCGAAATACCCGCGTGTTTGTTTCAGTATCCGCTTACGACGTTTCCGTGTTGCAACTCCGTTCGTTACTCGTGTCATTTTTTTCTCCGTTTAAGCCAAAGCAAGGTCGTCGTTGAAACCCTGCCTCGAACTTCCAAAATTTTCTCAGAAATTCGCAAAAGGCATCGCCGCCTTTACCGTCGCAACCTGCCTGGCGTTATCCAAACACACATCCTTGCCGGCGCGTCGCGACTGACTGTTGGATTTGTTGCGCAAAAAATGCCGATAACCGGGTTTGCGAAGCATCACCTTGCCCGTTCCCGTAATTTTAAACTTCTTCGCAATCGATTTCTTCGTCTTTTGCATACCCTGAGAAAATATCTTTTTTTACCGCCTGTAAAGCGAAAAAATAACATTACGGCTTCTTTTGCGGCCGCTTCGCCTTCGGTAACGCCCAACGGATGGGATTGAAGGTAACAAAATACTTCGGTTCCTTAAGTGAACCGTTGACGGAAGCCGAAAATGCGCGCGTAACAGGCGTGAAAATCTGAAACGCATGGCGGACAATCGGTATGCCCATTTGTCGATGATCGAGGAACGAAAAGTTTAAATCGCCCTTCAGCCAATGATTTTCAAGATCCACAACACCCTCAATATCGGCTTGTGCGGTATCGCCCGATAATTCCGCTTTTTGCGTGCGGATTTCGCGTTCGTTGAAGGAAAATTCCGACGTAAAACGGTCAAAGTTGACAGTCGGAAAGAACGGAATTTTGGCGAAAAGCAATTTTTGCAACGGTCCCAAAAGATGAATTTGAGACAACCCGGGATTTTTGAAATCCGCAAAACCTTCGCCCTCAACGGAAAATTCGGGGTACCGACGCCCTTTCGCCTTAATGTTGAGATCCAACAACCCGCTGTACGTTTTTAAATTGTCGGAAGGAATGTCGGCGACCCACTTGGAAAACATCGGCTGTTGCAACAAAGGCTCTGTCGGCAGTTGCTCTCCCTCAGCTTCGATTTCAAATGTCTCCTTATGTAAAAGAAGGTTAGCTTTAAAAGGTGCCGTATGAAACAGTTTTCCCCGAAAGTTTGCCTGTGTTTTTTCGGCATCCCGTCGATATATAACCTCTAAATCCTCAACGGGCATCGCATCGATTTTGTGCATCGGCGATTGAAGAGCGACCTCCCAATAATCGTTCGGTAATTCGGGAAACGAAACACAGCCTTTGAAAGAGGCCCGCATCGGTATCAACGGATGCAGTCGCTTCAAATGTTCTATGCCGGAGGCACCGACAAAATCCTCAATCAGCGTTTCCCAACGTTGTACCGAAAATGTCCCTGAGCCGTTAAAATCAAACTGTTCGCGCCGTTCATTAAGCGGATCGTACGGCCAACGAATAAAACAGGAACCTTCGCCGTCGGTCGTTTGCAGTCGGTGCAGTTTGATGTTCGCATACCCCGGTTGATGCGAAAATGTAACGGCAAGTTCTTTGAAATCCGTCTGTTTGTAACGCCCGTTTTGCGCTTCCGCATAACCGAAAAGATTATTAAGGTGTTGCTTTTCATTCCATTGAAACGCCACATCGGCATAGGGATTTTGCTCGAAAAAACGAAAATTATTCGAAAACGCATCCCACCAGGGCGGTAAATACGGCTCCAAGGCATTGATTAGGTCGGGCGCGACGGTTCCGTTGAAAAAAACCTGCCCTTTTTGTTCCGAAAAATCGCAAATGCCGTGCGTTTGAAGAGATATTTTATCCTTTCCGGCATCCGACACGAACTCATTTGACGGTCGGAATATTGCATCCCAGGAAAACGTTTGTTCATCCTTTGAAAGTTTCGCCTCGGCTTGCTTAAACGGCTGATCGTTGACGGTAAAATCAGATGTGTTCAACCGCACCGTCGCTTGTTGCAGATTACCTTGAATTTGCGCAATAAGCGGCGCGTTAAATAAAATGCGATACGGATTTTGCGGTACATTCGCCGCTTGACTGCAAAAGTTCGGATTGGCAATACACGAACAATTCAACAGCGATCCTTGTTTTCGAGGCAGATGAAATAAAAATTCGCCCTTCGCGTCCAATTCGTCACCGTCGACGGAGAATTGCACCGTATTTTCGGAATACGGCTGAAAATCTTTTAAACGCCCGTAAAAACTCGGAAGTTTCGGAAAAATGTCCGTATGACCTTGAAATTCTACCGATGAACGGGCACTTTTGAAGGTATATGTTCCGTCTGTCAGAAGATGATAAATTGAAAAAAACCTCGGTGTGTCGATTTGTTGTACCTGCAGAGAAGCCTGCATGTTTTTTTCATTGACGGACAGTTGCCCGCAAACATCCGTTGCCCGAACATCTCCAAAGGCTGCTTCATCGGTTTTAAACATCAGTGAAAGTTTCTCATCATCTCCTCCTGTGTGCAGTTGCAAATTTTTCAACGAAAAAGCCTCCGCTTTCACACCCGAAGAAGGCAGATTTTCAAGGAGCGTTTTATATTGTTGCAATATACGTAGCGAATGGAAGTTTCCTCGCAATAAGCCCAAGGTCTCGTGATGCGCCGACAGTAATGCGCAATAATCGTCGTTGTTTTTTCGAATAAGACCGTTCAGTGCATCGAATTTTCCGAAAGACGTTTCCAAAATGCCGTTTTGAATTTTGCACTGCCATCGTTCGAGAAACTTTTCACTTTTCAAAGGTGAGAAATCGATGCGGGACGCCACGAAAGGCATTTCCTGAAATTGACCTTTAACATCGTACAATGTTAGTCGTTGTCGCGATAAAACGGCTTTGGACGTATGAAGCGGAAGCTTCAGAAGGCGGCAAATTGGCTCGACAGGGATAAGCAGGGAGGAATTAAAAAACACGTACACCAACCAACCGATACCGATCAACAACAAAAGCAGCTGGATATAAAAGAAGCGTTTCATGGTTTGAGGAACTTGCGAAGAGTGTCGTCATTTTCCTTTTGGTGCGTGATACGGAACAAAAAAGCAATCCATTCGGGGGTAAAGGCGAATTTTTTCTCCGCATAACCGCCGATTTGCAAACGACCGCCGATGCGTTCCGAAAAGGTTAATTCATAGGTTTTCGGGATGTGCGCGTCGTTTTCCGTTGTGATAAAAAGCGTGTAGGTGTCAGTCGAAAACGTCGGCAAATCTTTATCCTCAAGCCATCGGTCGGCTTCCAAAAGCGCCAACGGTACGTCTTTGTAATCGGCGGAACTTAGCGTTTCAACGACTTCCTTAAAGGGCGATTTTAGTTTCACCCGGACAACGCGTTCGTTCGAATTGAACTTCCAAACGGTTTTGTCTTCCGAAAATTCAAAGTACGTTTGAAAAAATTCGGGATCGAAAGAGGTCGGTTGCATCCATAGCGGTTGGTTTGACAGCTTAACATAAGCGGCGTTTTCATCGTAATAAACGGTCGCCGAAAGAGTATCGTCCAAAGTTGTAATTTCAAGCTCCAAGCGCGTTTTGCCCGATACATTCGGTGCATTCGGCAAAAAATCCTTCACGCACAACATGTTCAATGTATCCGTGAGCGATTGAAGGCGTACCGCGGGAACTTTCTGCGTTTGAATGGAGGGATCGCTTGTCTCAACGTGAACCGACCGCTCCCATTCGTTTTTGTCCAACGGGCGCAAGGTTGTGGATACACCCTGTCGTCGGCAGGTAATTTGACGGATTTGGGAAAGTCCCAAGTCAAAAATCATCCGTTCGCACAGGGTTTCGGGCGCATGCAACAAGCGTTCGACGGCGTCGGTTTTAATTAAAAATAACGACGCATCATTGTTGCGTTGAGCAATATAAGTATGCAGATCGTTTGCTTTCGGCAATAGTTTAAGGGTTTCGGTTGCTTTTCCGTCATTTAATATCAGTCGAAGCGTTTGTTCGGCGTCCGAAAAACTTTGCCGATAGGGTTGCGCTTCTTCGTCTGCCAAAAAACGTTCGATTTTTAAATATCGCAACTGTTGCGAAAGCGCATCCGCCTTTTGCGTATCAATCGGGACGGGAAGCGGTAATTTCAACGACCATGTTGCTCCCGTTCGATCCAAAAGCACTTTTTGTTGCGCCGTTTCCAGCGCGATGGTTTTCAAAGTCGCCAAATCCAATAAATAAGGGAAACTCCAACGTACTGGCGGCATTTTAAGAAGGTTCAAAAACTCTCCGTTGACGGAGAAAATCTCGCGCGTTTCAGGAATAAACAGGTACACTCTTTCACCCTCATCCATCGCTTTACCGACCGTCAGTTGGTACGTTTTATCCGATGTTTGTAATGTAAGCATGCGGAATGGCGGATTGAGACCGTATTGCGCTAGATCCTTCTCGGAATCGGATTTAAGGATAAATTTTGGTTTCAATCCCGAAAGTACTTGCAAAAACCGATCCATAACCAAGGGATGTGCTTTTGCATCCGCGGGAGCCGTCATGCGCCATTCGGAAGCTGTTTTTCCGAAACACATCGATGTACCGTCGCGAAATTTCATATCAACGGACTGTAAATCCAACAGATGGCGTTGAAAACCAAGCGTATGGATTTCGGGAGAAGACGAAGTATCGCCAAACCGTTGATACGCGAATAAAGCTATCCACAGGGTATTTAGTAAAGTCAAAATAACCGTTAAACCGAAACGGAACATATCAGGTATCTTTCGGATATTTTTCAAAGAAGAGTTTCGTGAATAAACGCTCTTTTTTCATAAAACACAACCGCACATTTTGCCAAAAAAAGGACATTTTTGAATAAAAAACACAATCATCCACGCCACATATATTATTGCGGATGCAATGCAGCATAGGC
>JAFVCI010000026.1 GCA_017479315.1 Opitutales bacterium
ATCCAACTACGGTCTCGCGACTACATTTTACCCATTGATAAGCTTTCTCATTCATTCCTCTCCAATACGATATCAACATCGAACCACCGCCAGATGGACCAAAAAACGGCTCATTAAATGGTTTAAAATCAGAAGGTCTGTTGAGTCCATGTGCTCCCATATCTCCGTTATAACTCGAAACGGTTGCTCCATCATCACTCACCGTAAATGCATTCGCCATCAACAGAAGGTAGAAGTCCGGATGGATAAAATCATCGCCGTCGAAAATTGAAATATACACGTGCTTCCCATTCTTCTTTAGCTCCTTAACTTCTTCTTCGATTGCGTCAATAGCCGCGTGCCGTGTCCCGCTACAACCGAGATTTTTTTCATTTGCGCGCAGTTCCCAACGCGCATCTGCTTCTTTGCAACAGCAACTTTCAAAACCCGATAGGAACTTACACGCATTTTCGTGTACTTTAAAAGCAACTTTCTTGATATTCAAACACGAAATGTATGTGCCTAAGTCATGTTGCAGAGTTCCATTCTCATCTGTGTATGCATCACAGTGAACCATGATTTTAACCTTTACGCCGAATTGTTCCAAACGCTTCACGTTCGCTTCCATGCATTCGATAACGTACGGAACATAAATCCGTTTTTTATGAGACGATATCAAAATAAACAAATGCGTTTTACCTAATTCTTCAATAACACCATCACACTTAATCAATTCATTACCGGACAATTCCAATAAATCGCAAAAAGCCCTTTGACAACTACTCAACGGATGTAGCCACAAAAGCAAAGAAGTTACGAGAATCGAACGATGCATATATTTAGTGAGATTTTTCATATTTTTCATAAAGCTTTTGTATTCCCGGTATTTCTTTCAACCATTATAAAATCTTGAAATAGCTCCGATAATCCGGATCTTTCGGTTCCTTTTTAGATGCTTCTTCTTCCGTATCGTCTTCCAATAAGTCTGGATTCATCAAGTACCTTAACTCCATCAAAGAGCCCACTTTCCCTTTTTCATTATAGAAAAACAAACTCTTCTCGGTCACACACGTACACGCCTCGTTGTTGAAACCGTCCAGAGGTGTTAAAGTGAGCAGATCGATCGCATGGCGGTTGCCGTTCGGCTGTTGCTTGGCCAGAGCATCCAGTTTGTCGTAAAAATACTTTGCTTCAAAGATCTTCGTGGTACAGCAAATACCCGAGAGGGACGAATTCCCCTTCCTCACCCCGCCCAATTCTTTTTCCCGACCCGCATCGAGCTCGTTTTGTCCGAACTTATTTTTACCTCTGTACAACTGGTAGCACTCTCTTTCTTTTTTGGCAGTCAAACCGAAGAACGGCTTGTCATACGACCTCAACAGCGAAGCTTTTTGTAATCCGTGCGCTCCGATTTTGCCGTTGTAGTTTGAAACGGTTGCACCGGTATGAATCGCATTTGCCGTTAACAGCAGGTAGAAATCTGGATGAATAAAATCATCTCCATCGAAAATGCCGATATATACCCGTTCGCCCTTTTTTAACAGCTCCTTCACTGCTTTTTCAATTGCGTCAATACCTGCGTGCCGAGTTCCGCTACAACCGAGATTTCTTTCGTTTGTAACCAACTCCCAATGCGCTTCATCAGGTTTATGATGCGAATACACGAAGTCCGACACCTTGACGCGTTCCGATTCCCGCACCCTAAAGGCAACTTTCGCTTCATTTAACGCTTCGGCATAAGCCCAAATGTCTTTCGAAAGAACCGCTTTGCCATTATCTTCTGTTTCCCCGTCGCAACGCACCGCGATTGTCATTTCCGCATCAAACTGCCTTAGACGTTGCGCATTCGCTTCCATGCATTTAACAATGGAACTCGCAAAATGCCCCTGCCGCCAGGACGAGATCAGGATGAACAAATGCGTTTTCTTCAACTCTTGGCGGACACACTCCTTCGATAACAAACCATTTGCAGGAAATGGTTCTCCAATTGCATTCGTCAAAAATGCCGTAGAGACCCCAGAACCAAACAACAGAAACAGATTTCGGATGACTTTATTCATAATTCTGTATATCAGGAAATTTGTTTGCAAAAATCTACACGATTTTTATTTATGTTGCGTATAATGGAACAAGTTCTCCTCTGTTGTACATGTACAGGCACCGCTGCAAAATCCGTCCAGCAATGTCAGATCCCTCAATTCGATCCAATCTCGTTTGGCATCCTTCTTATCCTTCTGCATTTTCTGCCACAACGAATTCAATCTTTCGTAGAAATAATCCGCTTCGAAAATTTTGGTTGTATAACACTCGCCACCGTAACCCGAACCCGCGTATTGCTTACTCAGGGTTTCATCAACGTCATCGCTCTCCATATCCGTGTACAACGTCCAAGTGCACTGCTCATCGGTACCCAACAGACGACCCTTCCGCAAATTCTTGCCTTCGAGCCCGTGCGCTCCCATTCGTCCGTTATAGTTGGAAACGGGCGCATTTATACGAAGCGCATTGAGCAACAACACCGGGTAAAAGTCTTCATGCACCCAATCGTCGCCATCAAAAATTCCGATGTACACGTACTTTCCCTGTTCTCTCAGTTGATTAACCTCCTCCTCAATCGCATCGATACTTGCGTGACGCGTTCCGCTGCAACCGAGATTTGTTTCATTTGCAACCAATTCCCAATGCGTATCTTCGATGTTATGTTTTTCGCAAACAAAATCCGATGGTTTAACGCCTTCGGTTTCATGTACTTTAAAAGCAATCTTTTTTTCGTTTAAAATTTTGGCATACGTCCAAAGATCGCCCGAAATAACGTCTTCCCCGTTCTCCGTTTTTTCACCGTCGCAACGAACGATAATGTGAGAAGTGACACCGAGATCCGCCAGGTTTTTCGCGTTGGCTTCCATGCTGTTAACAATCTTTTCGCCGTAGGTTTTCGCCTGCTTGTAAGAAGAAAGCAGAATATACAAATGCGTATTATTCAATTTCTTTCTTAATCCCTCTCTCAGACACTGTTCGTAGGCTGTCTTCGGAGATTGACCCCATAAGTTCGCGAGCCTCTCCCAATTCTTCATATGGCAAAAGAAAAACAGATTGACATTGCCAATCTTCTTTCCGAAAACGCCAGCCGTACAGGCACTGCCCGCAACGGTAATCGCAACGAGATATTTCAGTGATTTTTTCATACTCATAACAAACTCTTTGTGTAGCCTTTTTTGTTAAAAGGCAAGACTTTTTTATCCGGATATATGGGATACGTTGGTATAAACATGCAAATTATCAGATCTGTTCCGTATCGTGCCTGGAAAATGTATGATTTTCGTAACAATTTCGCAACTTCCGACAGGCGTTTCCGTTTGACAGCCGTTGCTCTCAAATGCAACATAAAACCGCAGTCGGGTTCCGTGCAAGGCGAACGGATGAACCCCGCCAGGGTCGGAAGACAGCAACGGTACTCTTGTGCGTCGGTGCCGCGGAGTGCCTGGCTGCGTTTTATTCATAAAGATATTTCGTTGTGCAGGGAAAGTAGGCGCGGCGGTTAGCCCTTTGAGATGCCCTTGATTTGGTTCGTCAGTTGTTGTTTGGCATCATTTTTAATGAGCAAAAATTTTTCGTCGGATGAAAATTTTATCCTTATGTGAATTTATTTCTTGACGACTATCCTTACGATTTGCTCGCATAAGACGTGTACATTCGCGGTTCGTTTTTCCCAATCTTAGTAGCGGCAGGTATGGCGACTTTAAATGTTTCGGCGGCATTGTTTGCGGAACATGAGATTTGTATTTTCGGAAATGATGTGCTTCGCAAAAAAGCAGAACCGATTAAGAAGTTTGACGATGCGTTGAAACAGCGGGTGGAACGCATGTTTCGCGTGATGAAAGCAACAGGGGACGGCGTCGGTTTGGCGGCTCCGCAGATTGGTTGTTCCGAACAGCTGGTTGTGGCTCAGGTGAAGATGCCGACTCTCCCGGAAGATTTTCCGGAAGAACAAAAAGAAGCGTTACAGAAGGAAATTTCAGGGTTATCCAAAATGATTGAACTGACCGATCATACCGGGAAAGCAACAACATTCGATGATATCGTTCAATTCGGACGGTTTGCATTTGCCAATCCGGTTTGGAAACCGGTCGGAGATACAAAAGCCCCTTCTCGGGAGGCCTGTTTATCGCTTCCGGGAATTATGGCAAAGGTTCCGCGTTATAAAAAAATCGTGTTGAACTTCCAAGATTTGGACGGGCATCCGTATACTTTGCAGTGCGACGGTTTGTTGGCGCAAATTATTCAGCACGAAACGGATCATCTCAACGGCATTTTATACGTCGATCATATTTCCGATTTGTGCGTGGTTGGCGAGATGCCGATTTGGGAGGTATTCCCAGAGTTATACGAGCAAATGAAAGCCCTTAAAGACGAAGTGCTGACGAAAAACAAAGTGGAGGAATCAAGACAAGAAGCGGAGCAGGAAGGTCGTGAATTTAAGTCGTCGGAAAAAACGTTTTG
Organism: Opitutales bacterium; assembly: GCA_017479315.1. GTDB lineage: Bacteria > Verrucomicrobiota > Verrucomicrobiia > Opitutales > UBA9783 > UBA3222. The sequence continues at coordinate 4,480 of JAFVCI010000026.1, forward strand.
GATATCGGAGAAAAATAAAGAGAAAGCGTTAGCAATTATCGGAAAAATCGGTGGCGAAGACCATATGTTCGATTACGATACACTGTTACCCCAATCGGAAACAGCAAACAACGCCGTCGAAGCAAAGTCTGAAGCGAAGTAATTTTCGAATCTTAACGGACTTGATGCCTTATAAACTCTTCCGCGCGCTTTAAATCTTCCGCCGTATCAATGGAACACAGCGGGTGGGTATCAACGGGGAACGTCGCGATGCGATAACCGTTCGAAAGCCAGCGGAGCTGTTCCAGCGATTCCGCCTTTTCCAAAGGACTTACGGGAAAGTTTTGGTAGGCTTCCAGGGCTTCCCTTCGGAAAACATAAACGCCGAAGACGCCCCAAAACGTGTATTTCTCCGTCCATTGATTTTGTTCGCAATCTCTCACATAGGGAATGGGACTTCTGGAAAAATACAAACCGCATCCGTCCTTGTTACAGACAACCTTCGTAACGGACGGATTAAATAATTCCGCCATCGTCTTTAATCGATACGACGGCATCAACACATCGCCGTTTGCCGAATGCATCGCCTCCGCCATATCCTCCAATAATTTTGGTTCGATGAACGGCTCATCGCCCTGGACGTTAAAAATAATATCGCCGTTGATGTGCTCCAAAACCGACGCAATGCGTTCCGTTCCGCAAATACAATTCGGTGACGTCATCAACCCGTGCACATCAAGCGATTGCGCCAAACGAACAATTTCCTCGCTGTCGGTGACCACATAAATCGCTTTGCAACAACGCACCTGCTTGACTCGCTCGATGACGTGTTGAAGCACCGGCTTCCCGCCCAATAAGGCGAGCATTTTTCCCGGCAAACGCGACGATGCCATGCGCGCCGGAATGGCAATACTCACACTTTCGCTCATGGCTTATTTTCTCTCCGAAAACGGCTCGAACGCAACGTAAAACCGCTTCCTTTCGAACACCGCATGTGTGTCGGTTTTCAATGGCTTTTTGCCGAAGCGACATGCAACGGTTATTTTAAACGGCAACAAAAGTACCTTTCGAATACTTTTGTCCGACCATAAACTGAGAAAATTTGTGGCAAAAACAGAAAGTCGTTTTGCAACTTTCGGATTTTTGGATGAAGTACATGCCGAATTCCCGAAAAATGCTGAACACTACAATCGCAATGTGCCACGTCGGGATATATCTGAACCGTGTTTGCAAGCGCAAATCGTTACCCGCGGGAACTTCATGTTACCTAAACCCGTTCGGCAATATCGTGTAATAGCAGTAGTTATCATCCGTGTAACACAGTTCATATCGATTATCAACAATACCGAAGTATGTTTCTGTCTTCCATGACATCGGAGCACTTTGACGTTGATAATTCGCAAAAATCCTCGATAAAGTCGCACGGCAGTTGCGTTTTTTCATGTAACAGCTGCAATAACGCCTTAATCCCGAAGCACTCGGTGGCGTAATGCCCGCAGGCAAACAAATTCAACTTATACAGTTGCGCAAAAGAAATCGCCGAATAATGAATTTCACCCGTAACCAGCGTATCGATATCGGATGCGACCATTTCATCCAGGCACTCTTGACCACCGCTGCCGCTCATAATTGCAATGCGTTTCGGTTGTTCGGAGCCGTAACAAAACGCACGATACGAACGGGGAAACAAGGCTTTCAGTCGTCGGCTTAATTCTTCAATTCCAATACCTTCGCAAACACAGCCGTACGGTCGACCTTTGTAGGACGTGAAAGGACTTTCAATCGACATATCGAGCGCTTTGGCAATCAACACGTTATGTCCGTACATCGGGTGCCCGTCGAGCGGCAGATGCAGGCTGTAAATCGCCAGGTTCGCC
>JAFVCI010000027.1 GCA_017479315.1 Opitutales bacterium
CCCTGACGGATATTAAAATCGGCGACACGTTGACGCTCGCGCAAAATCCCGCCGCCGAACCGCTTCCCGGGTATAAGGAAATCAAGCCGATGGTGTTCAGCGGTCTCTACCCACTCGATACCGCCGACTACGAACGCCTGAAGACGGGTCTTTTTAAACTTCAATTGAACGATGCCTCATTGACGTTTCAGTCGGAAAATTCAACGGCATTGGGCTTCGGCTTCCGTTGCGGCTTTCTCGGGTTGCTGCACATGGAAATCATCCAGGAACGCCTGCGACGGGAATATGATTTGGATTTGATCGCCACTTATCCGAGCGTTGTGTACCATGTTCATTTGACCGACGGCACGCAAATCAACGTCGACAATCCCTTGCGCCTTCCGGAGCCGTCACACATTAACTATATCGAAGAGCCGACCATTAAAGCTTCGATTCATATTCCGAACGACGCCATCGGTTGCATTTTGGAGCTCATCCGCGAAAAGCGCGGCGAATGTCTCTCCACCGAAACCCTCGACGAACAACGCCTCATGTTGATGTGTGTTTTGCCGCTGAACGAAATTCTCCTCGACTTCAACGACCGCCTGAAAAGTTTAACCAAGGGCTACGGCTCCATGGACTACGAGCTGAGCGATTATGTGCGCTCGGATTTGGTGAAAATGGATATTTTGGTCAATTCGGAACCGGTCGATGCCTTTTCGAGCATCGTGCATCGAACCAAAGCGGAAGCACAGGGGCGCGTTCTGTGCGAACGTCTCAAAAATTTACTGCCGAAACAGATGTTTAAAGTCCCCATTCAAGCCGCCGTTTGGGGAAAAGTCGTCGCGCGCGAAACCCTCAGCGCCTACCGCAAAGATGTCACCGCCAAATGTTACGGCGGCGATATTACGCGCAAGCGCAAGCTGCTGGAAAAGCAAAAAGAGGGCAAAAAGCGCATGAAGCAAATCGGTCGCGTCTCCATCCCGCAGGAGACATTTGTAAATATCTTGAAATCGACGGGGGAATAGAGGCGGACGATTGAGGATATTTGAGGATTTTACCGCATCTGCCAAAAAAGACAACGTACTCTGCGTACAGATACGGAAAGTTCCAAAAATAATCCGAAAATTTGCATCAAATTACATAAAAGCTATCGATGAACACAGCCCGGACGGGATTTTCATCAGCACTCGGAGTACATTGTCATTTTATCGATATACCTGCTTACCTCTCGATAACATCAACAATCGCCGCAAATACTCCACCAAGTCACACACTCCCCTGCCCATCAGTATGAGCACGAACACAACTTTTCAACAACAGCCAACCTCCCGCGTTTAATACGGCAACGGATACGCCTCGCACAACTTTTTCACTTTTTCACGAATTTCCGAATGACCTTCCGCGCGTGGCTCCGAAAGTGTCTGATGAATTAAATCGGCAATAAGCTCCATCTCATCCAAACCCATGCCGCGCGAGGTAACCGCCGCCGTTCCGATGCGCAGACCGCTTGTTTGGAACGGACTGCGCGTTTCGCCGGGAATCGTATTGCGGTTCACGGTAATGCTATTCGCTTCCAACAATTCCTGTGCCTGTTTGCCGGTTAAATTCGGATGAGACGGTCGCAAATCGACCAAAAACAAGTGATTATCCGTTCCGCCGCTGACCAAGGTGTAACCTTTTTGTTGCAGACAGGACGCCAAACGGTGCGTGTTATCGATAATTTGCCGTTGGTAACGCTTAAAAGAAGGTTGCAACGCCTGTTTAAAACAAACCGCCTTCCCGGCAATCACGTGCATCAACGGTCCGCCCTGAGTTCCGGGGAACACCGTCGAATCGACCGCCTTCGCGTAACGTTCCTTACAAAGAATTAAACCGCCGCGCGGTCCGCGGAGCGTTTTGTGCGTGGTGGTGGTGACAAAATCCGCATACGGCACGGGCGACGGATGCAACCCTGCAGCTACCAAACCCGCGATATGTGCAATGTCCGCCATCAAATACGCACCGCATTTTTTCGCAATCGCTCCCATGCGCTCAAAGTCAATGATACGCGGATACGCCGATGCACCGACGGTAATCATGTTCGGCTTTTCTCGCATGGCAACTTCTTCCAACTCGTCGTAATCGATATAGCCCGTTTCGATGTTCACGCCGTAATGCACCACCCGAAACAACATCCCGCTGATATTCTTTTCGTAGCCGTGCGACAAATGCCCGCCGCAATCCAATCGCATCGTCAGCAGTTTATCGCCTGGCTTTAAGACCGATAAATAAACAGCAACATTTGCCTGCGTTCCCGAATGCGGCTGCACATTCGCGTGCTCCGCACCGAACAGTTGCTTTGCGCGATCAATCGCCAATTGTTCCACACGATCCACACAGCTACACCCGCCGTAGTAACGCTTCCGCGGATACC
>JAFVCI010000028.1 GCA_017479315.1 Opitutales bacterium
CGTACTGCGATTGTAGGCTTCGAGTGAGAATAATGTCATTCAAACTGCTTACGAACAGATATAATGAGAATTTACGCTTCTTTAGGAAGTGTATCGCTGAATTTTGGTTTGTTTTTAACGTTCTGTTTGTGCGATATGTCGATGGATTATTTATCAACGTAATGCGATGAATTGATGTGTTCGGAATGAAAATAACATCATAAAACGATTTATGGATACCATCAATGATCGATTTTACGGTTCTTTTTCGCGGTATGTTGCGGGAATTTAGTTTGTTTTTAGTGTTCGATTTATAGATATGTCGATTGGATTGTTTATCAGCATACTGCGTAGATTGGTGTATTTGGAATGAAAATAACATCGCAAAATAATTTACGGATAACAACAGTGATCGATTTTTCGGTTCTTTCTCGCGGTACATTGCCGAATTTGGTTTGCCTTTGATGTTCGGTTAGGTGAACCGCCGAGATATTGTCTGGCGTTCGACTTAAATTTTCGGCATTTCGGTATTTTAACGGCGACTGAATTCGAAACATTATTTACCGCAGGCGTTATTTACAATTTAACTTCGTTTCGAAGTACGTCTGTGCATTATTTGGCTTATTTTTTATCTTCGGATGACTGCAGTGACTTTAAACTTCTCCCAAATTTCAGAAGAACAGGTGTCCTTATATCTTTATTTCAATCGAACCCAACCCTCGGAGTACTTTCACGCACAACTACAGATTTCTCGATAAAAATGCCCCTTTTTACACAAAAAAACGTCGCAATTTCTTATTTTTATACCGCTTTCCCCACCACTTCCTCATCAAAATAATTGAAATCCATGCCGGCGTTGACCGTCAGTGTTTGACCGTTAATGCCGCTTGAAGCGGGGCTCAAAAGGAAAATCGCCGCATTGGCAACTTCCTGCGTGGTGATGGCGCGCTTACGGAGGGTTAGTTTTTCCGCAAAAAGGTAATTTTTTAAAAATCCCGGGATGCCTGCCGAGGCACTGGTTTTCAGTGGTCCGGAACCGACGCAGTTAAAACGTACTTCGCCGTCGGCACTGAACGATTTCGCCAAAAACCGCACCGTACTTTCCAAAGCTGCTTTAATCGGCGACATGTACCCGTAGTGAATAGCGGTGACCTGCGACGAAATGCCCATCGTTACCACGGAGGCGTTTTTAGAAAGTAAAGTCTTGAAGTGTTTGGCAATTTCCACCAGCGAAAAGCAGGAAATTTCCGTTGCCTGCATAAAATCAGCCCTCTTGGTCTCGTGAAACGGCTTGAAGCCCTCCGAAAAGTTCGCAAACGCAATCGAGTGCAAAATGCCGTCGAGGGTCTGGAATTGCTTTTCAATGTCCGAACGAAGGCGTGCGATTTCCTCTTCTCGCTCCACGTCGCAGATGAAAAGTTTTTCGGGTTCAATCCACTGAGCCAGTTCTTGTTTTCGCTGTTCGGAACGTACCGAATACAACACCGTTGCGCCGCATTGTTCCAAGGTTTGTCCAACGTACCACGCGATACTTTTTCGATTGGCAACCCCAAACAGCAGGAATGTTTTCCCCGTAATACCCAAAAAATCCATACGTTACGGTTCAATGGAGGTTTTCGGTACCATCCCGAGCATGAACGTTAGGGTAATGAGCAATTTTTCGTCTTTTTTGACATTCCCTTTGAAGAAATAAAATTCCTTCATCTTTTCCGTCAGTTGTACTTCCAGACGCAGGCAGTCGCCCGGGAATGCCGGTTGCTTGAACTTTGCCGATTCGATGCGCGTTAAAACGGGTATTTTACCGCCGTCTTTGTCCGTTTCGTTCAAATAACGACTCATCAAAATACCCGCCGTTTGGAACAGTGCTTCGCACATCAACACCCCCGGCATAATCGGCATCTGCGGGTAATGTCCCTTGAAAAATTCCTCTTCCGTACGCAATGTTCGTTCGGCGACAATACTCGTATCCGTTATTGCCAAAACCCGATCGACGAACAAAAACGGCGGTCGATGCGGAATGGCGGATAAAACCTCCTCGGTTGCTTCATTCAACGGCATGTCCCCATGGTGCGCCTTTCGGGGCGGATTGTAAATTTTTTTAATGGTTGGGAAATGCTGTTGTGTTTACTGTGTGCAGCGTGGTGGTTTTTTCAAACTCCGACGGGTTTTGCAGGGGAGAGGTGTTTGAAATTTCAATATCCTCCGTTGTTTGACTGTTTAATTGTAATTTTTTCGAATTTTCAATGTCATCTGCTTTGAGTTTTGCAAGGATTTATGCACGTTTCGGCAGCTTTCCCATCTTATGGTATAAACACAAAGCCCGTCGGTATCGATGTGCCCGTTAAGCCCGTGTATTTGGGAGTTGTAAATCTTTCACTGTTTCAAAGAAAAATGTTCACGGTCGGTAAGCCGGATTCTGTACCTTTGAAAGGTTGCATTCATTTATCTCACGACGCACTGCAAAAATCTGCAACACATCGTGCCCTTGCGGGTGCGACGAACCCGAAGTCTTTGGGCGAGCCACCCGACTTCCTATTTCGTCTTGCACCGGATTGGGTTTATCCTGCCGCGAACATCGCTGTTCGTGCGGTGAGCTCTTACCTCGCCGTTTCACCCTTACCCGCTTGCGCGGGCGGTTTGTTTTCTGTGACACTTGCCGTCCAGGCTTTGACGCCCGTCCCTCGCTTGCGCGAGGAATCCTGCTCTGCGGTGTCCGGACTTTCCTCTCCGTTTTGCGGAGCGAATACATCGACCGTGAACAGTTTCAGTACGGGCGGGTAATGGGTGTTTGGCAAGAGGGATGTGTGTACTTAACAAGAAAATATCGCAATTACAAACTGAAGGAGGGTAACCGAACGTACAAATTTCAATCTTCGATGCACTATTGACGTGCTTCGAGTGTCTTATCGCGGAATATCTCAAATTTAAACCTCCGACACCGTTTTAAAGTGCATTTTGCAAAATTTCGGCAAATTATCACGCCCCTGTTGCTCGATTAAACTCCGAAGTGCCGTTTTGACATTTCCGCCAGCGCCTTTCGGCAAGGTAAGACCCGCTTCCTCGCTTAGTTTTTTTAACTGTCGCACATAAGTTGCGCGCGCAATGACGGAAGCTGCCGCCACGACGGGATCGCTCTCCGCACGAACGCGCTGTTGCAGGGTAAAATTTTCCGAAAAACCGTCATTTTTGAGATATTTTTGCACCAACTTCGCTTTGCAAAACTGATCCAAAAGCCCCTCCTTTACAGATCGCCGTTTTAAAGCATTTTGCAGTGCCTGTGCGTGAAACCATGCAAGCAATTCGTTTAGATTGCCGAATTGTCGATAAAGCGCGTTGTATTTCTCCATTTCCGCGAAAGCAATTTCGATGACGACATTTTTCGGTTGCCGCACCAGCTTTTCCGTTTCAAACAACCGCTCGTCGCTGCCGATCGACTTGCTTTCTTTTAAATCATTTTTGAGCCAAAAATCGACCGCTTCCTCATCGGCAATGACGCAAGCCGTTACCAACGGACCGAATACATCGCCTTTCCCGCTTTCGTCCAGCCCCGCGTGCGGTCGGAACCATTCGGGATGTTCAATTTTTTCTGAGCCGAATTGTAATTTCTTGGTAATGTTCGGCTCCAGAACGTTTAGAATAAAGGCTTCCGTTTGCTTGCCTTGTGCCACCAGTTTTCCGCTTTTGTAGACGACGATATTGACGTTTTCGCCACGATAGGCGTAAGACGCGTAGGGAACCTCATAGAACGCCCAACCGTGCGTTTCACACCAATCCGCCAAGGCGTCGCTTTGCTCCGCCGTCAGCGGCAAGGTATAGAGCGTCGGCGGTTTGGAAGAAGCCACAAAAGCATCATCGGATCTTTAACCGACACAGTCAATTTGCGATTGAAGAAAAACCCGCTACACCCGCCCGAGGTAAGAACCGTCGGCGGTGCTGATGCGTATCTTATCGCCCGTTTTAATAAACAGCGGAACCTGCACGCGCATGCCTGTTTCAACCGTCACGGGCTTTTGAGCATTGCTCGCCGTATCGCCGCGCAGACCTTCGGAGGCTTCCGTGACTTTCATTTCAATCGACGCCGGCAACTGCAACTGCACCGGTTTATCCTCCACAAACAGCAACGAATACGATGTTCCGGGGATCAAATAACCGCGTTGTTCTTCCAGTAATTTCGCCGACACCGCCTCGTCATCGTAAGTATCGGGATCCATGAAATGAAAGCCTTCTTCGTCTTCGTAGGAGTATTCCAGCGACTTGGATTCGACGAAGCAGAAGAAGATCGTGTCGTTGGAATGATATTTATTCTGCGTCGAAACGCCCGTCATCAGATTGCGCAACGTGACCTGAATAAACCCGGCTTGCCGACCCTGCATGCGGTGTTCCACCTCCGTTACCATATGCGGTACGTTTTGGTAGAGAATGACATTTCCTTTGCGAATGTTCGTCGCCGGACCTTTATCTTGCGTTGCCATATGAAAATTTACTCGGGCTTAAAAATTTACCTAGGCTTCCGGTTTGGTTTTCGGCAAACCGAGCACGCTGCGCCCTTCTTTCCACTGACCGCGCTTCTTCATCAGCGCAACGCGATCGTAACGCTTCAGCACCGTCTGGCTCGCGCCCGCACTCGCCGCACTCTTCTTAAAACTGGCATGTTGTGACATAAGAACCCCGCTTTATTACGAAAAACTGGAGCCGAGGATGAGATTCGAACTCACGACCCACGCATTACGAATGCGTTGCTCTACCGGCTGAGCTACCTCGGCGTCCATGCTTTTATTTGGCAGTCGTTTGACCGCACCGTCAAGGGAAAAGGAAAAAGTTGACATAAGACAATGGAAGATTGACGGGGCGAAACATAAAAATTCTTGCAGACCTTCCATTTTGTTATAAATGTCGCCGTATGATGGGCTTCGTTTTATTCTTTAAATCGAGTTTTTTGGAGGTCTTTTTATGGTTTAATCAATCAGCTTTATCTAAACTCTTCAATTTCTCTGCCAATAATTTCGCAACCGACAAAACTTCTACAAAATTCCCATCCCGAATAACATTCCTTGTATCGGTTTCAACAAGTTTATCAATTCCTGCCGTTTTTAAGTGTTCCAAGAGAGCAATGGAGGTAATGCCGTGCGTGACGATGCCGACAATCCGTTTCGCACCTGCCTGTTTTAAACGGATCGCAACCGCACTTAACGTACTGCCGGTGTCAATGCGATCGTCGACAATATACACCGACTTCCCGCGCACATTGCCGTGGAAATCCGACAGTTTCAGGGTGCCGTCCACCAAACGTTGTTTGTCCGCCCAGCCGAACTCGAGATTGAGTATTTTCGCAAGCGATCGCACGCGCGGCAAGGCACCGCGATCGGGTGCAAATAAAAGAATTTCATCTCTTTCTCTCGTCCGTTGTCGCAAATAATCCGCAAACAACGCTTCGGTCGATACGTTAAAAGTCGATAACGGGAAGTCATCGATTTGTCTCGGCGCATGGATATCGACGGTCACCAGGCGATCCGATCCGGCGGTTTTGAGAAGTTTTGCAACTAATTTCGGCGGAAGTCCGCATCCGTCTTGTACGATACGATCCTGCCGTGCGTACGGGTAACAGGGGAAGACGACCGTGATTGCTTTCGCGCCCGAGTTTTTTGCCGCATCGATCATTCGTAAGGTTTCGAAGATACTTTCATCGGGATGGTCGGTGATGGTTTGAAAAATAATGACTTCCTTGCCCGCAACCGACACCGGCAGTTGCAGTTGTGTTTCGCCGTCATCGAAGGTTTTTTTCCGTACGGAAACGGCTTCGCATCCGAGCAAATGCGCAACGTCGGTTGCCAATGCGGATGGTTGGGATCCGACAATAAAAGTAAATGATGGGGTTTCTTCGACCATTCCTTACATTTTAGCCTTATTATTGTCTGCAATACGATCCGCGTAAGCAAAAAAACGCGCTTTTTCGGAAAATGTCGGGCGATAGCGTTATTCGGCGGCAGGCAGTCGCGGGTTAAATTCGAAGGTTCTGTATGCGATCTTTTGAGGATGAAAATTTCGGCAATTTTTTTCGAAAAAAACAAACATCCGAAAAAAACGTTATTTTTTTATTGACCTCTCTCTCTAGCAGAGACGTTACGTTGCAGTCAGGTAAAAAGTGGTCGTGGTTGTTAGGTTCGTTCTGCGCGGTTTCCGCCGCTTTTGCGGATACGGGCGCGGAAGAAGAAAACGGTGTTTTTTACGAGGCGGAGAAGCCGGCGGTGCGTCCGTACATTATGATTATAGGAGGGTTGCCGAAGAGCGGTGCACATCGCGTAAGCGGTAAGTTGCATCTTGGAACAGTTAGAAATACGGGTGTTGTAGGGCTTGATGGGACGGGGCTGAATATTCCTGTTCCTGCGAAAGATCAGACCTCGAAATGCGGTTTTATGGGGTTGCTTGAGTTGGGTGCCAAGTATAAGTGGGTGCGTTTAGGATTGGAATTTGGGTACATTCAAGCGGATACAAAAACGTCTAAGCTGGCTGAATTGTTAGGGGCAAAGACGGATGCAGAACAAAAGGCATATCTCGCGAAATTGTTCCCGGCGCATGCGGGGGCAATCAATTTAATCGCCCCAGGTGGCATTGAGGCAGGTTTAAATGCACTTACGAATGCCAAGGGTTTCGGGAACTGGAATGACATCAACACCAAAATTCGTTTCCATCAGCCATTTGGTGCGGTTAATTTGACGCTGGATGTGCCGTTGAATAAATACTTTACGGCGTATGTCGGCGGCGGTATCGGTGCCTGTTATGAAGTTGCGCGTCTGCATCTGAACAATGAGGATAAAATTCCGTTCCGTAAAATGAAAAAACTGTATCAGTGTTTTGCGGGTATCGGCGTGAACATTTCCGAAGGCTGGAGTCTGCGCGGCGGTTATCGTCTGATGCGTATTGATAACAAGCGTTACAGCATGAAGAAAGACAATCAGGAGATCGGTATCGAAGGCGGAGGCACGGCAAAAGGCTTCGAAGTCGCGTTGATGTATCATTTCTAAAAATTTGTTTGGTTTCATATCGAAAAGTGCCCGTCGAAAGACGGGCACTTTTGTTTTTAGGCGACCGGAAAACTTGCGGTGTGGGTTATTTTACCGAGACGAATTCGAACGGTTTCGAGAAAGAACGGTTACATCATCACACTTCCGTTGCTTTCCATTGTTTTTGGTCTGTTATTTTTCAACAAACAGGCGATCGTGTAAAACAACAGGCAGGTGTTTGTAATTTTTGGAATACCTGCATCTTTAAAAAGCGAACGGTCGATTTTGTACGCTTCCTATTTTCCGCTTTTCTTTTCAAAATAATGTCCCAAAAACGCCCTTGCGACAGGTGCGCACACCTGACCGCCCCAAAAATCATCATCGGTCCCATCCTGTTCGATTTGAGTGCAGAAAGCAATTTTCGGACTGTCAATCGGGGCATAGCCGATCATCCAGCCGATGTGCGTGTAACGATCGGTGTGGGCGACTTTGACCTGCGCCGTTCCCGTTTTCAATGCCGTCGGTATGAAGGAAATGTAGCGTTCGCCGACTTTGCGCATGCCGTTTCTTAAAATACCGCGGTGCGTCGTCGACAGTGCCGTTTGAGGCAGGGGGGCAGATGGAGCGATACCGTCGGTTTCGATTTCGGCAAAATGCGGCGTAAAAAAAGTTTGGTTTTTCGCCAGTGCCGCCGCGAAACACGCCATTTTAAACGGCGTAACCAGCGTGTACCCTTGCCCGATGACCATATTCGCCGTGTCACCCGAAGCCCAGCCGTCGTGCAGTCTTTTGCGCTTCCATTGCGGCGACGGGATACAAAGGCGGTGCGTTTCGTGCGGCAAATCAATGCCCGTCGGTCGGTCGAGACGGTAACGACAGGCTTCTTCGTGCAATTTATCAACGCCCAACCGCAGTCCGTAGTGGATAAAAAACGGATTACAGCTGAACTGAATTGCCTGCATCGTATTGATCAATCCGTGTCCGCCGCGCTTATGGCATCGGATATTGCGGTGCGCAATGCGATACGTGCCCGTGCAATCATAGGTCGTGTGTTCGTCGACGATGCCGTTTCGAAGCAGAGCGGACATCGAAAGCACCTTGAAAGTTGAGCCGGGCGGATAAAGTCCCTGCACGGCGCGATTGAACCAGGCTTCGCGCGCATTGATGTCTTCGAAAACTTCGGGCGATACGAAGGGCGTCAGTTCGTTTAAATCAAATCCCGGCGTGCTGACCGTCGCCAAAACACCGCCGCTTTCGATGTCGATGACGGAGACGGAACCTTTCTTATATTCCTCCAGTGCACGTTCGCAAATCCGTTGCAGGTCGATGTCCAGCGATAATGTCAGCGATTGACCGTTGACGCTCGGGACGGAGAGTAACTTTTGCTGTTTTTGTCCCGACGGGGTAACGCGCCAAAATTCGCCGCCGTTACAGCCGCTCAAATACTCGTCGTATTGTTCCTCAATACCTGTCTGTCCTTTTTCGCGCGGCAAAAAAAACGTCCGCAGATCGTTCCCCGGGAGATGTTCCGCATCCGCATCGGGCATTCGCGTGACGTATCCCAATACGTGGCAGGCGGACGAGCCGTAGGGGTAATGACGAATGTATTCGACGCCGACTTGAAAAGGGCTTTCCGTCGGAAGGATTGTCAG
>JAFVCI010000029.1 GCA_017479315.1 Opitutales bacterium
GAAGCTCGCGTTCATGAACGCGGAACATTTGAAGCAGCTGCAGAAAGAGGAATTTTTCAAACGTGGCATCGAGGTGCTTCGGAAAACCGAACATGCGGATTGGTTGGAGGATGAAACTTATTTGAGGAAAATTTTCGGAATCGTTCAGGAAAAACTGCGCTCCTTCGAAGAATTGCCGAATTTTATTGCTTACTTTTTCGACAAAAATTATCCGTTCGAACCCACCGCGTTGCAAAAAATACTGAAGCATCAACCCAAAGAACGACTTTCGGAACTGCAAGTCGCTCTAAGTTCATTGCCGACTTTCGATTGCGAGGCGGTTGAAAATGCCTTGAAGACCTTGAGTGCCGAGAAAAATCTTCCGGCGGGTGCGTACATTCATACGTTGCGCTTCGCCGTTTCGGGACGCAATGTCGGTCCGAGCCTTTACCATTTGCTGGACGTTCTGGGGAAGGATGAAGTTTTGAGACGCATTCAACGGTGTTTGGCAACATGTTCGTTTGCCTGAAAAATTCGAAGAACGGTGCCTCTGGGCGTGCCATACTCTCGCAGGTTTCGTTTGCATTTTAATGTAATTTCGGAAGTTCATGCGCATTACGGGAGGCAAGGCACGCGGAATTTTGCTGAAAGTTCCGAAAAACGTCGAAATTCGCCCCTCGACCGACACAAACCGCAAACGTATCTTCAGCCGCATCGGAACGGATATTCAAGAAGCCGTTGTGTGGGATTGCTTCGCCGGAACGGGCGCATTCGGACTGGAGGCTCTCAGTCACGGTGCAAAAGAGGTTGTGTTTTTTGAAAAAAATCCGATAACCGCCGCGCAGTTAAAGAAAAATGCCGAGGCGGTGTGCAAAAGCGCGTGTTTGGATGTCGAAGCATGCGTCAAAGTTGTTACGATTGATGCATTTGTTGCCGATTTTTCGGTATTTCCGCAACCGAATTTTATTTTTTTCGATCCGCCCTACCGTTTTTGGGAAGAAAAACCCGAGAAATTACACAGCGTTTTATCGACAATCGGAATGTTATTCCCGAACGCGACGTTGGTTTTGGGGTTCCCGTCGCAACTGATTTGGTCGAACGAATATCCGTGGCAACCGATGCGTCCGTTAACGGTGTCGAAAAAGAAGAACGAACCGCGGATTGAGCTGTTTCGTATGATCGTGTCTTGAAAAAAACAAAAAACAACGGAAAAAGTTCTGTTTAAAAATCAAAACAGTACTAAAAATTACAAAAAAATTGCTCCGATGTACTCCGACGTGCTCCGAGGTAAAAGACAGGCACAAGAAGAGGCGGAAGGAGACGGAAAATATACTAAAAATACAAGAGACTACTTACACACAAAGTACGAAAACATTCATTTTTCCTGCCGTATCGTCAAATACTTCATTTTTTGCGCCCAAGCCTTCGGAGCACATCGGTGGATTTTTTCAATAAAAAGCATGATAAAATCGTTCAAAGCACAAAAAACATTCCAATGTGCTCTGAGTGGAAGGCGAAAAATGGAGAGAACGAAAAAATACTCCGAGTAAAACATGAAGAACAAATTGTGCCTTAACCTTCCTACTTTTTCATAAAGCACTTTATTCCCTACATCCAATCCAAATATAAGTTCAGAGTACATCGATAAGTTTTTTACAACGAAAAACATTAACCAAGCTGCTAACGTGCTTCGGACAAGAAATACAGGATAAAAAAAGGCGAAACATAATGTGAATGACATATAAAAGACGAATTGCACACAAAATATGAAAAAAACAACTCCCATGCCCCATCATCAAATACTTCATTTCTCTTACCTGAGCCGGATATATACCTCGAAGTACGTCACAAACTTTTTTAGCAAAAAGCATGGAAAAATCGTTCAAAACATCTCCGAACAAAAAAGCAAAAAGAGAAACAAACAAAAGATATTCCGATCAAAACATGAAGAACAAATTGTGTCCAAAGTGCGAAAACATTCCAACTCCTTGTTTCGTTATTAAACACCTCATTTCTCTCATCTCATCCGCCTATATATCGGAGCACATCGACGTTTTTTTAGTCTGAAAATCCGAAAAATCCTGACGCGACGCCAAAGCAACACGGTATTTTGCGTTACTTTGCCAAAATTTTTCAAAAAAATACACCCATGCGATTTGTTAAAAACAATCCGTTCCGACGCCACAACCTCAAAAATTCTTGCCATTGAAGGCGTTTCGGCAAATGCTGGACACTGTGGTATTGCGCGGGAAGCACCTCCTTAAAGAGCCGATTGTGTGGCTCTTAATGACGCTGGTTTTCTGTCTTTCTTTCTATTCATACCTGCCCGAGTGGTTCGTTCGCGGTGCGCTTACCGTCAGCATCATTCTAAAGGGTCTGCTGATGTTCTTCATCCCGTTGCTGATTTTGAGCGGAACGGCACTTGCGTTTTCATCACTGAAGGGCAACGGCTTCCTTTTTATCGTGATGCTGATCGGGATGATTTTGATTTCCAACTTCATCAGTTTAACGGTTTCAAGTTTCGTCGGTTGTTGCATCATCCCGCACATTACCGCATCGGGGCAGAGCGGCGATGTGTCAACGGCGGTTCGGGCGATTGAACCGTATTTTTACTTTCATTTACCGCAACTTTTACCGACGACTTTGGCGCTCGCCGTCGGCGTTGCAAGCGGGGTTGCAAGTACGTTTTGCAATTTATCGAAATGGATGAATATCGTTCTCATCCTGCGCAGGTGGACAATGTGGTTTTTGGTCAAAGTTTTTATCCGCTTTTTGCCCCTTTTTTTGACGGGATTTATTTTAAAACTCCTGCTCGAAGGGCAAATGAGCGTCTTCCTGAAATCCAACGGCGCGGCGTGTGTGGTGATGATTGCGTTTATTTTGCTGGATTTAACGGCGTGGTGGGTCGGAGCGCATGAATTGTCGCACATTTCGTTCATGACGCTGTTAAAAAATATCTTTCCCGCCGTTGCAACCGCCGCAAGCACCATGTCCAGTGTTGCCGCCCTGCCCTTCTCCATCGAAGCAGCGACCAAAAACACCAGGGATCCCGTGCTTTCCAATGCCGTAATGCCAGTAACCATCAATTTTCACATGGTCGGTTGCACCATTATTATCCCGATTTTGGCGGTTCTGGTGCTCAACGGCTTCGGGCAACCGTTGCCGACCGTTTGGGCATTCATGCACTTCGGGATATTGTTTATCTTAAATAAATTCGCGGGCGCGGGCATCCCGGGCGGTTCCGTTATGGTTTCACTGCCGATTTTGGAGTACGTTTTCGGTTTCAACGCCGAAATGCTCGCTTTAATAACCACCTTCTACATGTTGCTCGATCCGATCGCCACCGCCACTAATGTGACCGCCAACAATTTTTTTGTTTTGTTCATTCAGAAGGTGTGGAAGTGGATAGGGCGGTAACGAAATACTTCTGATGTCCGTGTGTCCGAATATCCTCAATCTTATTTTCGACCGAACCAAAATCGAAACCTAGTCCGTAAAATTTACGGTATGCTCAAAACTTTTGAGTTCTGCCGTCGTCGGATTTCGGCTTTCGGATGTGAACAGATCATATTTTCTCTCGATTTCCATTGTGGTTTCGGTGTAACACTTCTTTCCGACGGATTGAAAGTCGGCCGTAGCTTTCGGGAAGCGCAAGGCTAATTCATTTTCTTGAGCGCTTTTTGTTTTATCGAACTTTTGGTTAATGATCAGTGTGCCGTCTTCCGACACCGTACAATTGCAATGGTAACGATCCATGTTGCAAATGCCTCTGCCGAATTGGTCAGTCGGAGGCATTAGAGAGATACCTGAGGCAAGAAATAACGCAAGTTTTTCTATCGACGCTTGTTCTATATTTTTCTCTTTTATTTGTGTCTTTATTTCGTTCAAAAAGTCCTTCAGTGTAACCGTCGGTTTGTAATTTTTGACGTTTGCCTCTGCCTGTTGCAATTTTTTTTCGGCTTTTCCCACCGCACCCAAAGCTACATTTTCTTCTTCACTTCCTTCGGGAGCATTATTGTATTTTTCTTGTGCTTGTTTCAGATCGTTGTTTGCTAATTTCAATATTTCAGCCAAGTGCCGTCGTTCGGCCGGTTCTTTCTGTTTTGCCAACTCCTTTAATTTACTTTGGTCTATATCGCACACCGTCTGACCATTTACCGTAAATGTAAAACGTTTCCCATCGCCGCCTTGGAACAATTCTCTAAACAGCAATATGCCGTTATCACCAAAAGTAATAGAATTACTTTTTGAAAGGATACCGAAAATTTTATCGGCATTTTGACGGTGTTGTTCCTTCAGATTTTCTACTTTGCCTGCTTCTATATCATCTTGCAGAAGAGTTTTAGCATGTTCCTCCGTAACGGAAAAATAGGACATTAGAAATGTTTCAACATGTCCCTTTTGGGCAAACGTGTTTGGAAGATTACTTTTTTCAAATACCTCTCTGTACTCATTCAGATTTTTACATTCTTCCGCGGATATGTTTTTAATAAATAAGGATTTAAGAGGTTCCGTTTTAACGGACATAAATTCATTTCTTACAGCCTCGAAATCCGCATCTTTCAGTTTAAAACCGAAAAAGTCGCCGTTCAGAATTTTCTCCCCATGTCTCTCCCAAAATTGCTCCCTTATTTCCTTCGGCGGCTCTTTCAAACTTTTAAACAATTTATCCTGAGTATCGGGATCGCCGTCATACAATTTAAAACAGGTTGTTTTTAACGATGCATTGAGCTCTGGATCGTTTAAAGTGCTTAATAATACCCCGTTATACAAATCCTTATCGTCTTTCAGCCGTGTCGCGACCGAATGCAATTTCGCATTTAAAGCCTGCGTACGTTTTGAATTTTCCAACGATTTGGAGAAAAGCCCGAGAAATTTATAGAACAAGTTCTTTACGGTTCCAACATGTTGCGTTTTTTGATCGAGGTTGAGTTGAGTTTTTGTCCCTTCATCACAAACCTTTTCGATGGCATTCAATACATCCAATGCCTTATCCATTTCTAAACGAACAAGCGGTTGTTCACTCTCTGTTATTGCTCTGTTTATCGAGTAAAAATCAGTTTTGAGCTCTGTTCCTGTTTTTAACACATCGGTTCTAACAACGCCTTCACCTGTATTGACCTTATTGTTTCCATTTTGGGTTTCGATATTTGCGTTAGCGCCATCGATTGGTTTATACGAGATCTGTAATTGAGACATCTTCCTTGCCTTTCCGAATTAGCATCTTCTATGCTCCTTTGACCCGATCATAAATTTCCTTACGAAAAATCTTGAAATCGGCGGGTGCGTTGATGCCGATTTTCGCCTGATTATAATCAACCTTGGTTACGAGCACCTCGACGGTGGTGCCCTGCGGACTGACGATGATGACGGATTCCCCGCTTTTTCTGGATAAAACTAGCATGACGATCCTTTCTTACGAGGTTTTAAGCCGCTTCATCGTTGAAAATTCCCTTCGGGAACACGTGATTGATAATCGACGTATTGGTATTTTGCACCTGCTCCAACAATTTGGATAAAAATTGCGTTTTATCCTTGATGCGTGAACGCAACGTACCAACCTCGTCCACCAGCGCCTGGAATAAGTATTTTAATTCGTTCGGAACCACGCTCGGCAAGTCCTTCAGCGAAATTTTCTCACGGTGCAATTCCTCCGCAAGTTGACCGACGATGGCGGAACGGTCGGCGGTCGCCAGCTGGTTCGCCGTCAGTTGCGATTCGATTTTCGTCGTCTCCTCCATCAGGGTTTGCATCAGACAGCTCTGTTGCTCGTAAATCATGCTGAGCAACGAACCGTATTCTTCGATTTCCCGACGAAGTGCACCGGCGAGCTTTTCGAAGTCAAACGCCGGCGGATTGGTATCTTTTGTATTTTTTTGTGTTGTTTTCATAAGTATCACTTGCGCCGCCCCTCTCGATCGGAACAACGCTTTGGTGTTGGTTGGTTCTTATGAAGCATGCTTCGTGCCAACCTTTGTTTGACTTTTTATAAAAAGTGATTATCATGAACCTGTGCGGGTTTTGTTTTTGTGGCTTTTCTCCGCTTTGATATTGCTTTCTGGCTGTGCCTATGAAGAGACTTCACATAACAACTTATCGCCGCGCGCAACCCGAACGACGGTCGGTAAGGTTTCCCAATCGAATGTAAAACCTTCACACGCAACGGAAAATTTATCCCAAACGCACACGCGGATTACGGGCAAAGCGCGCTGTACCGCCGAACAAATGCGGAAGTTTTTAAAGCAACGTCATCCGAAAGTAAATAACAAGTATCTTCTTTTGCCGGAGATTTACATTTCGGAAGGCGCAAAAGAAGGCATTCGCGGCGATTTAGCATTTGCGCAGGCGTTGCACGAAACGAACTTTTTTAAATTCGGCGGAGACGTCCTGCCGCAACAAAATAACTTCGCGGGTCTCGGGACAACAGGCAAAGGCATTCGCGGACATTCTTTCGCAACACCGCAACTGGGCGTTCGCGCTCAAATTCAGCATTTAAAAGCCTACGCCTCAACGGCACCGCTTAACAATCCGTGCATCGATCCGCGGTTTCGTTATGTCAAAAATCGCGGTTGTGCGCCATATATTGAAGACTGGGGCGGCAAATGGACGTTTCCTGGGTACGACACCAAAAAGTACGCCTCTTTGCGAGACGCTTTAAAACATCGGGACAGCTACGGGGATAAGATCCGAAAACTGTGCGAAGAGATGGAGAAGGTAAAGTGAGCCTCTACTCTACTCTTTCACACCCCAAACCGCTTCGGTTTCAGGCAAAGATATAAAACCCACAGAGCAACCACGCTATTGATAACAAACATAAACCGTCCGACCGACATATAATTTCCGAACACGGCAAACAAACAACTGTAGATAAACGGTCCGATTGCACTGCAAAAACTTCCGAAGCCGATCAACGTCGAATAGCCTATGGCGCGTTGAGTTTCAGGTAAAATTTTCGAAACCAATACATACGAAAGAACGTGATTGAATGCCCAGGCAAGCCCGTTGGCAACGGCAAACAGCCAAATGATTACGTCACTGCTTAACTTCAACAAAATGCCGTTTGCAAAAACCAAACTGAGAATTTGCAAAAACAGCATTGGCGGCAATTTAACGTACCCGTACAACCACGAAGCCATTGGCGTAAATGCAAACGTCGAAAGCGTTATCGGGAGAAAGACCTTGAAAATTTTTTCGAGCGGCACCGACTGCTCCAAAGCAAAGTTGGAAATATGAAACATAATGCCCGTCGCATGAAAATTTTCCAAAGCCATCAGGCACATCCCGAAGATAAACGCGAAGGGAAATTGCTTAAACATAAGACGGAAACCGCGCGGCGACTTAACATCTACCGATGCGATGTGTATCAAATTCCGCGGCACACAAAGGACATACAACAGCAAAATTCCGATTTGTGCCGTCAATACCCAATGCCAGTAGTTAAATGCATTACAGGCGGCCAGAATATAAAGAACAAAGCTTGCAAACACCTGAACGCTGATGTGCCACGAGGCGAACCAGGCGCATTTTTTATCATCATAAAGTGCTGCTCCGTACGAACATACCAATGTCGGGAGCAATCCCTGCCCGCAGGCTCTCAGTCCGCAATAGCCGAACACCAAAAACAAAAAAACAA
>JAFVCI010000030.1 GCA_017479315.1 Opitutales bacterium
GCCATGCTTACAATGCGACTTGCCAACCCGTAGCCCGTTGAGGCACCGATAATCAACACGCGCTTCGGTGCATTCTTCAATGCGCCCTGCGCATGCACATAGTCGATCTGCTTCCGAACCTGCGCCGCACAGCCGTCCGGGTGCGCCGTGATGCAAATGAAACCGCGAACTTTCGATTGGATGATCATCTCGCCTCATTGTCACATCTTACCGCCACAACGCAAATACAATTTTCCGTTACGCGCCGCACAAAAGAAACGATTTTGATAAAATTTTTCTTAAAAAATTGACAATTCGCCCGCTTTTTTCCCTCATAAGAGTGTTTTCGGCATTTCGCCGCCATGCTTCGTTATTTGAGTTCTTATGGCTTTGCATCCGTCTAAACGCCACCGACAGCGTCAATGCATTATCGAGTGTTTGTACATGCGGGATGTCCAGCAGGATGTTGCAGTCGAAACGCTTTACGCTTGGTATTGTGAAGAAAAGAAAGATGCGAGCGATATTCTGCCGTCGGAGTTTGTTTCAACAACTCTGTACGATGTTGTTCGGCAATTGCCGCTGATTGACAAAATTCTGGAAAAACACGCGGAAAATTGGGCATTCGAACGCATCGCAAAGGTCGATCTGGCGATTTTGCGACTTGCCGTTTATGAATTAAAATTCGCGAAAACACCGCCGCCGGTGGTCATCAACGAAGCCATTGAACTCGCCAAGGAGTACGCATCGGACGATTCCAAGCGTTTCATCAACGGAATGCTCGATCGCATCGCAAAGGAGGTATGTTGAGTTTTTTTAAGCAACATCGGCGGTCACTGACAAAGCGGTTAAATTCGTCGAAGCGCACGTATCAGACAATCTTGAGCGATTGAGGAACTGAACAACAAAATGCGGTATGTTGGGATTTTTTAAAACGTTTGCGGAAAAATGCGCCAAAGTACGTCAGAGTATTACGCGCAGTATTGTCGCCGTCTTTTCAAAACCGTCCCTCTCGGCAGACGACCGACAATCGCTGGAAAGGAGTTTGTACGAAGCGGATTTCGGCGTTGATACCGTCGAATATGTCCTGAAACGCGTTGAAGAAGCCTCCAAAACAAACAAAAACGTCGACGGCACCGCTCTGTTGCGCCAAATTTTGATCGAACTGCTTCAGGGCTCCGAAGGCAACCCGTTATTGGTTAAATCCGCCGCCGCCGCAGGTGCTCTGTCAGGTACAAGCGAAACGGTTGAAAGCAAAGGATACCGCGAAAACACCTCCGAAGGACAAGTCCCCTGCCCGTCCCCATTCGAACGACAGGCAACAAACGGCGCATCTTATTCCAATACGCCTTTTACCTCGATCGACAACTCATCTTCATCCGATAAAAATGCTTCTCTGTCTCAATCGCCTTCAAAGACGCAGGCGATCGATTTACAGGTTATACTATTGCTGGGTATCAACGGGGCTGGGAAAACGACCACCGCGGCGAAATTGGCACATTTCTTTGAAAAAAACAACCGACACACCCTGTTGGGCTCCTGCGATACGTTTCGCGCCGCGGCGGATCAGCAGTTGAAGACCTGGGCGGAAAGACTGAATTTGGATTGCATCGGCAGTCAGCAGCGCGCCGATGCCGCCTCCGTCGCCTACGATGTTTGCCAAGCGGGCTTGCACCGCGGCTATCAACGCGTGATTTTAGACACCGCCGGACGCCTACACACCAAAACCTCGCTCACGGAGGAACTCAAAAAGATGGTGCGCGTGCTTCACAAATGCCACCCCTCGTTTCCGCAACACCGCTGGCTGGTCATCGACGGTTCGTTGGGTACCAATTCCCTGCAACAGGCGAAATTATTTCACGAAGCCGTCGGTTTGACGGGTCTTATCGTCACCAAACTGGACGGCACAAGTAAAGGGGGCGCCTTGGTCGGCATTTACCAAACCCTGCACGTACCGATTTACTTCGTCGGTTTGGGTGAAAAGGCGGAGGATTTTCAACCGTTTTCGATTACTTCATACGTAGAGGCGCTTGTCGGTGGAGAGGGGTAAAGAGTGACCTTTAATACGTAAGTGACGGTTAGTTAAAAACTATTATAATGTACTCTCTTGTGCCGGGCGCGTTTGTAAGTAACACACGGATTTACAGGAAAGGAAAAAGAGAAAGATCGAGTGTAACTGGACGCTGGCACTGAACGGTATCCGCGCCTTGCTTTATATTGCAAATCCCGTAACGGAATGGTTTTAAAATCGATACATCACTCCCACCTCCGCGGCGTGGTTCAAATCCTGTTTCATTTTAAACTCCGCCGCGTCCGCATCACCAAACCGCCAAGTCACCTTCTCGGACAAATACCGCAGGCGGTAACCGACCGTCAGTTGCCAATTGTCATTCAAATACCAACCGAACCCCATGAATCCCTGCCCTAAAAAACTCCACGCTTTCGTACCGCAACCCATCTTCGTAGGATTTGGATCATTAGGAGCCACAACAACATCCGCATTCATGGAAACGCGCGCAATACCCGCACCGACGCCGCCGTACCAAAAACCGCGTTCACCGAAATAATGCCGCAATGTCACGTTGCAGGCACCGAACGTATTCCCGAATTCGGCAGGAAAAATCAATCCATCATCAAATTCAAATGTCGCCTTTCCCGTAAAATATCC
>JAFVCI010000031.1 GCA_017479315.1 Opitutales bacterium
ACGGTGCTTTCATCGGGTTGGAAGAGGGTATTGACGGCATGGTGCACGTCTCGGACATGAGCTGGACGCGAAAAGTTAACCATCCGAGCGAGCTTCTCAAAAAGGGCGATGAAGTGGATGCGATTGTATTGGAATGCGATCCGTCGGCGCAACGCATTTCCCTCGGTATGAAACAACTGACAGACGATCCGTGGGCGGTGGTTGATACGATGTACAAAATAGGGGATATCGTTAAAGGAAAAGTTACGAAAGTCGCTTCCTTCGGTTTATTTGTCGAGCTGGAAAACGGCATCGAAGCTCTCGTGCACATCAGCCAGGTCAGCGAGGAGCGCGTCGAAAAGTTGCAGGATCACTTCAAGACGGGCGATACGGTGGAAGCGCGTATCGTAAAGATCGATAAGGCGGAACGTCGGTGAGGACTTTCCATTAAGGCGGCAAAGTATGACGAAGCGCGTTTGGCGGAAGAAGTTAAACAGTACGAAACAATTTCGGCGGATCGGGAGCTGAATAACGCCATCGGTGAGGCCTTTGCGCGAGCGGAACGGGAAAGTTCCAAACAGGAGCCGTAAAGTCGGCACGAACGTGTTGAATCGGATACGTGTTTTTACGGGCATTCGGGTTAAGAACGATAGGGCAGGGGAAGCGGTAGTTGCGGATGTTAAAAACGGCAAAAAAGTTTTTCAGCCTCTGCTCCTCTTCCCAAATATTCCACAGACGTGTCTTTAACGGCGGATGTGTTTTTTGAGCCAAGACCACAAAAAAGAGTGGTGCTCCTTTTCTGTCGCAGGTTGGTTTGGGAAACGAAATCGTCGGGGTTTCTGGGAAGTCGGACGCTGAAATACAATCGCCAAGTATTTTTACGGTTTTTCTTATGAATTGCAGAGGGGATGTGCGTTGAGAAAAAAGCAGCCGATGGCTCTCTTCCGAAAGCGGTCTTTCTTGACTCTCTTTTGTTGGTTCCGGAAGTTAAAGCAGGAGGCGGTGCGTGCGGACGATCGAGTTTTTGGGCAGTTTGAAAAAACGGAGAAGAAAAATTGCCGTGATCGGATAACATGAAACGATACGTTGTTCTGTTGCTGAAGGTTGGAGTTTATTTTTTCTGCCTGTCGGCAAGTTTGGTGCTGGCTTACAACTTAAAATACGGTTTTCTCATCCCTGACAGCGTCCAGCAGACAATGTGGCAAATGGTCGGTTGGCTGGTGAGCCTAAAGATCGTTATTTTGGTGCTTATCGGGGAATTTAAGGGTATTTTTTCCTACTTCCGCCTGCCGGATTTATTCAAAATCGTTGTTTGTTTTGTAGCCGTTTCGACGGGGCTCGCCGTGTGTCACTACTTCATTCGAGCGCCGTGGTTGCCGGAGCGGGATATTCTCATTGCCGATTTACTGTTTTCGATTTTGTTTATTTTTTTCTTTCGGGCGAGTTTGCGCATTTTAAATGCCTCCTTGTTCTCCGCATTTTCCGCAGGCGGTGTTGCGCACGAAAAAATGAAGGTTTCCGTCATCGGAAGCGACGAAGCGGCGTCGCAAATCATCTCCAATCTGAAAACCAATCACCTTTGCAATATGCAACCGATTGCAGTTCTGGACGACAATCCGAAATACCACGGTCGAAAGTTGCATGGCGTACCCGTTATCGGCACCCCGGAACGATTGAGTGATTTGGCGGAACGGCAAGATCTTCAAGGAGTGATTTTTACGGGCAATTTGCCTCAGAAGCGATTTTCCGAATGCGCGCAACTGGCGCAATCGCTTCATTTGAAAGTTTATAAC
>JAFVCI010000032.1 GCA_017479315.1 Opitutales bacterium
GAATCCCGACTCGACCGCTTCCTGGATAAATGCGCAAAATTTTTCCAAAGGATCGGATCTCTCCTGAACCTTTGCGATTCGCCGGAAATTCAAGCCGCCCGCAAAAACGCCAAGGCGATTAAATTGGAAATGGAAGGGCTGTTGCGTTGCTTCAAGGTCGAACATGCGGAAACGGAAGCGCAATTACAAGTCTTACAATCTCACCTGAAAGAAAACGGAAACCGTCTTAACGCAACAGAGATCTTTACACTCAAAAATAAGATTGTCGAAAACGGAGAAGTCATCGATATGTGCGAAACGCATATCAACGAACTGAAAGCCAAACTTAAGGAAACCACAGATGTCGATTGTCGATTACACCTGATGAAAGCAGCAAAGAATTTGGCAAAGCTTGCAACGGAAACGTATCGATTGTCGCTGGAAATCATGAAACTGCTATCCCGCGCAGGCACACCGGATCTCCCGAACATCCGCAACGTTCCCGATCCGGATGCTTCGGCTCAAACGATCGCGGAGAAACAGGTGCTCCTAAATACAAACGAAGTTTTACCCGAAGAACCTTCCGTCGGTACTCAACCAAAAGGCGCAACGAACATTCCGCAACCGCCGGCTCACGGGGAACGGCAGGCTGCGTTTGAAACCATTCGGTCAGCTTTTAAGAGTACCTCCGAAACGGTTGCGAATGAACCCGATATAAAACGCAACCCGAAAACGGCGGAAGATGCTTCTCCGTCGCGTCCGAACCTTGAACCGTCATGGCACGAAAAACCCAAAAAAGTGCTTCAACAACCAAAGGTTCAAGGCAACCCGGCGCCGTCTCAATTCGGTCAAAAGAGAAGTGTCGTTGCTCACAAACCTTTTTCATCGGATCCGGTTCCGAAAAAGATCCGGAACCCGAACCCACCATCCTCGGGATCGAAAAAGCCGTCCGTTCAAAAAATCGGAAAAAGAAAACAAATTGCTTTCAAAGAAACCGAAAAAACGGAAGAAGAGCAGAAACCGTCAGCCATAGAAAGGAGGAAAGCGTATAGCAAAAATGTCGTTGACAAAAAAAAAAAACATGAAGACGGACAATACGTTTGATGCATCAGAAAATAAATGGAATCCAACGAACAAGTTTCAAACGGATGCGAGCGGTAACAAAGGTATTACACACAACTCAAAGATCCAAGAGCAACTGAATCGACGGGATGAACCTCTCGAAAAGTTTTGATTAAAATACAAACCACTTTTACTCCAAAAAACCAGCTACCGACAGGCGCCGAATAGCGCTCAACGAAAACCGCACCCGCAAACTCCCGCTTGTCGGATAGATACCCGCACCCGTCACCAAACTTAAAACCAATCAAAGACTCAATCAGCCCCCTGGTACCCGGAGAGGGGGTCGAACCCTCACTCCCTTGCAGGAATCAGATTTTGAGTCTGACGCGTCTGCCGATTCCGCCATCCGGGCACGGATAGAAACAGTTCCATGCTAAATAACCTCCAAACCATCAGGCAAGCTTTTTTCATCAAAAAGACGATAAGGTTCATGCAATCGAAACGTGTTTTTGAACAAAATCGTACCCGTTTCCGCCGCGCCCGTTTCATGCCTGTTCATTGACCAACGGTTCGCGCCTGAAGTATGCCTGAACGCTCTCCAATGTTGTTTGCGCAATGTTGGTGAGAGCTTCTTGGGTGAAAAACGCCTGATGCGAACTGATGAAAACGTTTGGAAACGTCATCAGGCGTGCCAAAACGCCGTCTTCCATGATTTCGTCGCTGTGGTCGCGGTAAAAATAAGAACTTTCGTTCTCGTACACATCCAGAGCCGCCGCACCGATGATGCGCTTCTTCAAACCGTAAATGAGTGCTTTGGCGTCCATGAGGGCGCCGCGCCCGGTATTGATTAAAATCACGCCTTTCTTCATTTCGTCGACGGCTTTACGATTGATCATGTGAACATTGTCCTTCGTCAGCGGGCAATGGAGCGTGATGATATCCGATTGACGATAAAGCGTTTGCAAATCCGTATATTGCACGTTGTATTGTTTGGCAAACGCTTCATCCGGATAAATATCATACGCCAACAGATGCATCTCAAACCCCTGCAACAATTTGATGAGGACGCGCGCGATTTTTCCCGTTCCGACGATGCCGACGGTTTTGCCGTGCATGTCAAAGCCAAGCAGACCGTTCAGGGAGAAATTGCCGCCGCGGGTACGGTTGTAAGCTCTGTAATACTTGCGATTGGCGGTCAGCATCAGTCCCAACGCATATTCGGCAACGGCATGCGGCGAATACGCCGGCACGCGCACAATACGAAGCTTATCCTTTGCCGCCTTTAAATCGACATTATTGAAACCCGCGCAACGCAGCGCCACCAGCCGCGTCCCGCCTTCATACAGCTGCTCGACAACAGCCGCATTGACCGCATCATTGACGAACACGCAAACACTTTCGTATCCCTTCGCCAAAGACGCCGTCTGTTCATTCAGTGGAGCATTGAGAAATTTCAAATCGAACCCGAAGTTTTGCGCTTCGTTCACGCACTTAAAAAATTGCTCGTCGTACGGCTGAGCACTGAAAAACAACAGGGATTGATGAGCGTCGGACACAAACTTATTATAAGGATTTTACTGGAATATCGCAACGTCTTTGAAATAAACGCTTTGAGAACTCATGATTGTTTTATGCCGTACAAATTGTTTATTTGCGTTTTGAGTGCACTTTCGAGCGTTTTCTCGTAAGTCGCACAGATGTTTTGCACGTTTGCCAGATGCTCCCGACAGAACGTTTCAATTTGTGTTTTGGCACTCGGGAATTGTTGTTCCAACATTTTTCCGGTTTCCTTAACGGTTGTTTCGAAACTTTGCTTAAGGCTTTGTATTTTCAACATACCGTCGTTGAACTGTTCCATCAGTTGACGCTCCTGCATGTTTCGTTGCTCCGTATCGGGCTTTCTCTCGTAATTGTTTAAGAATTTACTCGAAAAAGAAGTAAATCCAACGACAGTGCTTCTTGCCTGTCTTTCCAGTTTTTGTACCTTTTCGTTAAATGCCTGCCCAGTTTGTGTGAGTTGTTCGCGAACCATCGCAATCTCATCGCGTCCCTTTTTAACGGCTCGAAGCATATCGGCTATATTCTTATGAACAACACCATCGAATTTATTTTTTAACGTCTTCCCTGCTTCTCTCTTTTCCAGAACATGGCGAAAAGCTGCTTCTACCGGTGCTTGTTTCGCTTTCCATTGAACATCTCCGGCGGTTTTCTTTAAGTTTTTCTCCAGCACATCCAGTTGCTTCAAAAAAACATCCGCATCCTTCATCTTATTCGTATCAAACGGAGAAAAATCTCTGATGTTGGCTTGAATTTTTTTGATATCAGAAGTGATGCTATCAACTCTTGCTTCGAGCGATTGTTCCGAAGGATTTGCCAGATTTTGGATACCTTGCTCAATGTTGTGCATGGTATTCAGAAAGCCGAGTTTGTTCTTAAGGTTGCTATACGAAGTCGTCAGGGACAAGGAAAAATCCTGTCCTTTTTCATTCATCCACGGATATTTGGAAGGCAAATTGCCGACAGTCTGTTGGATATCATCGGATATCTTATAATTGCCCTGTTTGCATTGTTCCGCGAGTATGTTTTCCAGAGTTTTCAGTTCATTTTTAACGGGCTTAACAAAGAAATCGTTGTACATACGTGAAAGTTTCAACGTTAACATGTCTTGCAAGGTTTTATCCCCGAGCCTATTGATATACCCTTGGGCATCCTTATATGACGAACGGAAAGACACCTCATCAGACACAACGGATGGATCGTTTTTGAAACCTTCTATTTTTTTCTGCATTTCCAAAAACTTCGGCAAAATGTCGTTTTGTATGGAATTTAAATCCAGAGA
The DNA here is from genome assembly GCA_017479315.1 of Opitutales bacterium. Taxonomy (GTDB): domain Bacteria; phylum Verrucomicrobiota; class Verrucomicrobiia; order Opitutales; family UBA9783; genus UBA3222. Next base: position 3,881 of record JAFVCI010000032.1, read on the forward strand.
CAACTTTTTCAATTTCGGTTGATCCGCCAAAACAATTTCGGCATTTTTTGTAAATTTTTGAATTTTTTCTTCCGTTTCTTTATTTAGGCTTTGGTCGCCGGATGTGATTTGTTCTGTAACGGATTCGACGAATACCGGAAATTCTTTGATTTCTTCCGGCGTAAAATCCGATAAAATCGAGAGGTTGTTTTGAAATTTTTCGGATGCTTTTTGGATATCACCGGCGGCCGAGAGAAGTTTTTCATGAATGCCGTCCGGCTCGGCAGAATTGCTTTTGGGTTGAAATCGTTCAGCTTCCGTTTCCAAAGCTTTCCGTATTTTCGATAAATTACTTATCACAACGGCTTCTGTCATTGCCGATCCGACTTCTTTAAAACATTTGACCAGTGCTCCGTTGAGAACACCCGATAAGACTTTTTCCGAAAAAGATTTTGATTGTTTCAGGATGAGATCCGTCGCAACGTTCGGATCTTTTTTAATCATTCCGAGACCGCGCCCGATGGATTCGCAAACGTTACAAATCCACTGTCCGATGCTGCCAAAAAAACCTTTACCCTCCATATTTCGCTTCGTCCATTCAACCCGACGGGTATCTTTGAGTACTTCCGTTTGTGAATGAAGCGTCCTTCCGATTTGAACAAACGGACCGAATACTCGGGTTCCGTAATCGACATCGGAATTTCTGTCCGGCTTTTGATTATCGATATTCGAAAGATTCGGATGTGTTACACTAATCCCCTCCATAAGAACAAGATGCTTACGGATCCGTATATCGGTCGTTTTTTTAAATTCTTTCCGAAAATGCTACAATAATGTTTTTTAATCCCTTACATTCCGCAATGCTCCTTATAAAACACCTCCCACCGACCGCCCTTGATCGCCTCGCGTATGCTCTGCATCCACCGCACCATGAAGCGCGCATTGTGGATTGTCAGCAGCAACCCGCCGGTACCTTCGCGGGCTTTGAATAAATGATGCAAATAAGCGCGCGTAAAGTTTTTGCAGGTATAACAGTCGCAATCGGTGTCAATCGGGTTCATGTCCTCGCGATAACGGGCGTTTTTTAAATTTAAATGCTCTTTGGCGTATTCCGCTTCGGGTTTCGCAATCAGCGCACAGGCGTGTCGGGCGATGCGCGTCGGATGCACGCAGTCAAACGTATCAATACCCGCATTTACGCCTTCCAAAATATCCCTTAATCCGCCGATACCCAAAAAGTGCGTCGGGCGTTCCTTTAACCCTTTCATGACAAAGTCGACCAGATCATACATTTGTTGTTTATCGACGCCCAGACTGCCGCCGATCGCCTGCCCGAAGAAGGGACTTTCGTTGATGTAATCGATACTTTCGCGCCGTAAATCTTCAAATTCGCCGCCCTGCACGATGCCGTACAGACGTTGCCGATCGTCGAAATGCTCTTGGAAATAATTCAAACTTCGTGTTTCCCAACGGTGACTGCGGTGCATGGACGCCGCGGTTTCGTTCTTCGAAAAGTGCGTCGGCGCACATTCATCCAGTGTTAAAACTAAATCCGCTCCGAGATTTTGCTGAATTTCGATCGACTTTTCGGGCGTCATGAAACGTTGCGAACCGTCGATGTGCGAACGAAACAACGCCCCATCCTCGGTCACCTTTAAGAGAGATTTTTGAAAATCCGAACGATGCGCCTTGCCTTTGATTTCGTCGACCACGCGCCCGTACGCCAGACTGAAAATCTGGAAACCGCCACAGTCGGTCAGCATCGGACCGTCCCAACCGACAAAGCGGTGCAATCCGCCGTGTTTGGCAACCAATTCGTATCCCGGCTGCAACCACAAATGATAGGTGTTGCCGAGAATAATTTGCGCACCGACATCCTTTACGTGCGCCATGGTCGCGCTTTTAATCGCCCCGTGCGTGGCACAAAAGATAAAATTCGGCGTCTCGATACATCCGTGCGGCGTTTCAATCCGCGCACAGTGCGCGCGACCCGTTGCCGCACGTGCCGTAATCGTGTAAGAAAAGTTGCCGCCCGCCGTGCCGTCGCCCGAATTCATACGAGCCTTACGGTAACCGCTTTTGCGACGCTTGTCACCGCCGAATAACGTTGCGCATCGTTACGGAATTCGTTCGCCGTTCAAAAAAAACCGAAATTCCCGTTAAACGTTTCGCTTTCGCAGAATGGATATCAGTTCAAGTTAATACCCGAGTTTTTCGCAATCATCTTCAACGAGACTTCAATCCGATCAGCAAGCGTTTTCGGTTTTGGATCGGATACTGGACTCAGATCCTCATTTTCAAATTTCAGCTCCCCATTTTTTAATTCCAGTGGCTTATTTTTAAATTTCATCATCTCTTTTTCAAGTTTTTCATCATAAAAGCGGGAGTTCATAGAATTCATGAAAGCATTTCTAGCATTCCCCCCTTCTTCTACCAGATTCGTTAATTTTACGTAATTCTTATAAGCAGCCCACAAAGTTTCCTTATCTCCCGGGACGGCCGAAAACGTGCGCAAAGCCAAATCTTCAAATGAAGTCTTTCTAATAAAGCAATAATTTTCGTACATTTTGGTAAAATCCTCTCCAAATTTTTCTTTCAAATCCCCGCCGCGTCCGTGAACGTATGTATCCAAATTAAATTCTTTATTATTAATGCTTTTCAACAAAACATTATTCCCTTGTTCTTTATTAAGTATCTCACGTTTAAGGTAGTTAAACAGTGCTTCAGTAACATTGTTACGTACTCCATCCATCTCTTTTGCCAAACAAAAAAACTGTCTGTTACCAGAATTTTCTTTAATATGTTCGTATTTTGTGCTTTTAACCGCCTGATAAAGCTGTTCTAAACCTTGTTTATCAGGCAAATCAGCTTTGTTTCCATTTTTGGCAAACTCCGCCAAAGCACTAACAGACTTCTCCAGATTGGCACGATCCGCACTGCCGTTCCCGGCAAACAGCACTTTAATGTTATGCCCGATATTGCTCAAAATCTGCCCGAGCGCCGAAAAACCGCTTTTCCCGTGCGTATCGCCGACTTTTACATAGCGTGTGGCGGATAACGACTTCATGCTCGATAAAACAGCCTCGTGC
>JAFVCI010000033.1 GCA_017479315.1 Opitutales bacterium
CACGCCGCGCCCAGAAACATCCTTGCCGCCGGACGCCGTCGATGCGATTTTGTCGATTTCGTCCACGTAAATGATGCCGTACTGCGCCAGATTGACATTGCCGTTGGCGGCTTTCACCAAATCGCGCACCAAATCTTCCGCATCGCCGCCGACATAACCGGTTTCGGAAAATTTCGTTGCATCGGCCTTCACGAACGGCACCCCGATGCGTCGCGCGATGTTGCGGATAAGGTACGTTTTCCCGACACCGGTAGGCCCCAACACCAACACGTTTTGCTTTAAATACAACTGTTCGCGCTTCTCGGGGTGACGCACGCACTCGCGGACATGGTTGTAATGGTCGCAAATCGCCACCGAAAGCACTTTCTTCGCCTCCGACTGTTTCACGACATAGCGATCCAGGTAATCGCGCAGGTCTTTGGGTTTTAAATTAAAATGCTCGACCTGTCGGATAAAAGCTTCCTCTTCGGCATCGGGTGCATCGCCGTTCGGCTGTCCCGCTTCCGATGCTTTGTCTTGAAAATTGAGATTGGAAAAACGAATCGGCAGGCGTTCAAACACCGACTCCAATCGCTCGCGAACGTCTTCCAAATTGTCACGGTTTTTTTCCATACTCCTTTTTATAATAACAATAACGACCGTCGCGCCGCAATGCTTTTATCGGGGAACCGACCGTCGCGCACTTGACCTTCCGTTGCGAACATTCGACAATAACGTCGTCGCGTTTCGGAAACAATTGTTTCATGGAGGAATATCTTTTCATAGATGCGCACGCGTTTCAACTGCAAACGGCGCGTTTAGAATTCCGCAACAGGCATTGGCACGTCACCGAAACGCACCGTTACACGGAAAGTGTTCCCGAAAAACAATGGACGAAGACCTTTAAAAAATCATGGGCTTCCATCACCAAAAATGCTCCGAAGGAAATTATTTTCATCCTTCCCGATGCCTTTGTCGGAACGCTCTCCGTCCCCATTAACGGCGACACCAATTTTTCCGTCGAACAACGCCTGCATCGGGCTCTGGCGAAAAAATTCCGCTTCCGATTTCAGAAGTATTATTACCGTTTCGCGCCGCTCGAAGAACAGCGTTACCATATGGAATTTATCGCCAAAGAACGCCTGCAAGCTCTGCGAGCGGTCACCGAAGGCACCTCCAATGTTCATTATATTTCCTCCATCGCCGCCTGTTGGAGTTACTTCAATACTTTAACGACCGACCGCTGGCCGCACATCGCCCTCTTCCTCGAACCGCCGCTGCGGCGTCTGTTCGGTTACACGGAGCAGGGAGTTCGATATGCCGATTTTTACGCTTCCGAACGGGAAAAAACGTCGAAAGGTTTCAGCGATTGGTCGATATTTTCGACGGAAGCACTCGGTATCGAAAATCACGGAAAACGCCTCACGATCATCGGCAACCTCGAACCCGAAGCGGAAAACACCATACGCGAAGAACTGCACGCGGAGGTGATTTTGAAAGTTGCTGAATTATCGGGCGACGTTTCGTCTTTGTCCGCCGTCTCGCAAACCGTTTGCGTCGGCGCGCTGTTGTTGCTCGAAACTCCGAAACATCCGCTTAAAGTTTTCGATTTTTCAACCGTTAAAATCCGATTTCTCTCAAAACGAACAAAGTGTATTTTCCGCCTATTAACGGCAGTGAATATACTGATTGCGTGCATGCTATCCGTCACGCTTTACCAAAAAAATCAATCGATGCGCGAAAAGGAAATACAATACAAACTTCTGTCGGAACAACGGTCACGCTGCGAACAGTTAAATACCGATGCGAAACGTTTGGAGGAAGAAAATCACTCCCGTTGTTTGTTTCCGAAAACGTTTTTGCATCTTTTGGAGCGCTTCGAACAAACCGACGTCGACGGTTGCATCGACGAACTGTCGACCGAAGTGTCCGAAAACGGTGCGTTTGTAATCGTAAAAGGACGCACCGAAACGTCGCGTGAAACTTTTAATAAGGTACTAAAACGGATTTTTTCGGAAGAAATTAAAACTCACAACATCCCGATTGATTGGCGCACGAGCGACGATCGTCGTAACGCATTTGTTGTAAAAATTCCCGTTATCCTTCCGAAGGAAGAGAAAAAATGACGAAACAAATCCACATTTTACTCGCCTTGTGTCTGTTGAACGGCACTTTAACGTACGGTTGGTTTCGTTTAAAAGCGCGCGAACATACCTTGCAACAGGAACTGAGCACCTTCCCAGTCGTCCGGAACAATCTCGTAAAAGCCGAAAAACAGCTTCAAGTTCATATTTTTCCATGGAAAGAGCACACGAATTTCGCCGATACGCAGATGCGGTTTGAAGAATTTTTTAAAAATGCCCTTCAAAAAAACCTCGTTTGGTCACCCGATGCAAAACCTTCCCCGCTTCGGAACGGCGTTGTTTGCCATACGGGAAACGTAACCGCGTTTTTCTTTTACCCGCAGGTTCGACCGTTTTTGAAAGCACTTTCGGAGCACAACCTGCCTGTGTTTATTCGGTCGCTGTACGTTAAACGAAATGGCTTAAACAATGCGGGATTACAGGTCGATGCGACCTTTGAAGCACTTGCCATTAATGAAACAACGTCGGTTGTCGCAACGCCTCCGCCGTCGCCTCCGAAGCACTCTCTTGAAGCAACTGCGACAGCGTTTTCCCGCGCCCTGCTGCCGAACGAATAAAGTTCAAAAACAGCAGTGCACACGCCAGCGCATCATAAAGCGCGGCATGGTAATGCCGACGATCGGGCGGGCAAAAGCGCTCGCTGAGATTATTTAAAACCTCCGTCAAACCGCAACCGTCGATAA
>JAFVCI010000034.1 GCA_017479315.1 Opitutales bacterium
AAAGAACTTTTGGAAAAGGCAAAAGCGCGCGGCGTTGATTTGCATCTGCCGACGGATGTGGTTGCTTCCGATGCCGTTGACATAAATGCGCGTTCGTTGGGTGCGACCAAAATTTTTGAAGGCAACATCGATGACGGTTGGCAGGGTGTGGATATCGGACCGAAGACCGTCGAGGATTATGCATCGTGCATTCGATCCGCAAAGACGGTTTTTTGGAACGGACCCATGGGGATTTTTGAAATTAAAGCGTCCGCCGAAGGTTCGTTCCGCATTGCGCAGGCATTGTCGGCGTGCGAAGGCACAACCATTGTCGGCGGCGGCGACTGTGTGAAGGCGGTGAAACAGAGCGGTTGTGCGGCGGACATTACATTCCTCAGTACCGGCGGCGGTGCAAGTTTGAAACTGTTGGAGGGGAAGCCGCTCCCGGGATTGGAAGCGTTGAAGCGATAAATTTTCCAATTCGGCCGATATAAGAAATACGTATGAAAAAACGATTCTTAATTGCCGGAAATTGGAAAATGAACAAAACCGTCGCGGAGACGCGCGCGTTTTTCAAAACTTTGCAGCCTTTATTAACGCCGACGGTGCGCAGCGAATTGCTGATTTGTCCGTCGTTGGTAAGTTTGGCGGCGGCGTTCGAAGCCAATGCATCGGTCGGAATTTCGTTGGGGGCGCAAAACGTGTACCCGAAGGACAGCGGTGCATTCACGGGCGAAGTTTCGCCGTTAATGTTAAAGGAATTTGTTTCGTACGTGCTTGTCGGTCACAGCGAACGCCGCACGCTGTTGCACGAAAGCGATGCCTTCATTAACGAAAAACTGCATGCGTTGTTGGCGACGGGCTTGAAGCCAGTCTTATGCGTCGGCGAAACGTTGGCGGAACGCAAAGAAGGACGTGTGTTTGACGTGATTGCGTGCGAGTTGGAAGCTGGCTTAAAGGGCGTGACGAACGAACAGCTTTCGCAGGTGACGATTGCCTACGAACCGATTTGGGCGATCGGAACGGGCGAAACGGCAACGCCGGAGACTGCGGAAGAGATGCACGCATTTATGCACGATTGGCTGACGAAACGCTTTGAAATTTCTTCCGTTTCGAAGGTTCGCTTGTTGTACGGCGGTTCTTTGAAGGTCGATAACGCGAAACAGCTTCTGTCGCAACCGCACATCGACGGCGGATTGATCGGCGGTGCTTCGCTGAAAGCCGATTCATTTGTTGAAATCGCGCGTATTGCGGACGGGATTGAGAAAGATATTTAAGATTTTTTTCCGTACGCCACGAAAAACGGCGTTTTGAAAGAATGTTTAAACTTGGAAATTGATTTTTGATTTTCGGGTTTTGTGGGTTGTATGTGTGAATTAACGACAGACGATCGATGATGAGCGAGCGCATGCGATTGAAATACCTTTGGGCGGGCAAAATTTGTTTCGGAGCTGATTGTAATCCGAAAACTTCGTGTTCTTCGTGTTTTAACCTGTTTCCCGCATGAAATACGAATGCATCGGATGAAGTGGGGCGTACCATCGATCGTCGGTCGATGTTTTTGGGAAGTTTTACGATGCGCAGGCGGTACCTTGATAATCGTCAAATAACATATTGACTCTGTTATAAATCCTGTTGTTTAAGCTTGCCGAACATCCGATAATCGCACCCAATGAGACTGTCGGCGTGGAGAGATGACAGAGTGGCCGATTGTGCCTGATCCATGTTTCTGCCAACCGCTGAGTTTTTATCTGACGTATCTTGTTTTTTTGTTCTTGTTTAAAAATATATTTCGTTTCGATTGAAGTTTTTTCTATCCCCGCAATCCCCAAATAAGCCTTGCGTCATAAGTGCCGTTTTTTAGCATAAAAGCATGCATTCGAGGCACTCGGATTACGATTTTAAAACCATTGAAGCGCGTTGGCAGACGTATTGGGAGGAACATCAAACGTTTCGGGCAACGGAGGATGTTGCGAAGGTGAAATACTGGGTTTTGGACATGTTCCCGTATCCGTCGGCGGCGGGGTTGCACGTCGGGCACATCGAGGGTTACACGGCGACCGACATCATCGGTCGGTACAAAAAAGCCTGCGGGTTCAATGTTTTGCATCCGATGGGATGGGATGCGTTCGGGTTGCCGGCGGAGCAGAACGCGATTGCGACCGGCATTCATCCGTCCGTCAATACGCAAAACAACGTCGATGCTTTTAAAAAGCAGATGCAACGCGTCGGCTTGGGTATTGATTGGTCGCGCGAAGTAAATACAACGGATCCGACATATTACCGTTGGACGCAATGGATTTTTCTTCAGCTTTTTAAGCACGGTTTGGCGTGCGTGTCGGAGCAACCCGTGTGGTGGTGTCCGAAACTCGGAACGGTGCTTGCCAACGAAGAGGTGATTGACGGCAAATCCGAGCGCGGGCATTTCCCCGTGGAGCGGCGCGCGTTGCGGCAGTGGGTGCTGAAAATCACAAAGTACGCCGATAAATTGCTCAAAGGGCTTGACGGTTTGCAGTGGCCGGAAGCGACGAAGCGGCAACAACAAACGTGGATCGGGCGTTCGGAAGGCGGCTTGGTAACATTTAAAACATCGGCAAATTGTGATTTAACGGTGTTCACAACGCGCCCTGACACGCTGTTCGGCGTGACGTTTATCGCGCTTGCTCCCGAGCATCCGTCGGTTGATATGTTCACGGCGGAGGCGCAACGGGAGGCGGTTGAGAGTTATAAAAGGGAAATTGCTTCCAAAAGCGATTTGGAGCGCACCGATTTGGCAAAAACCAAAAGCGGCGTTTTTACGGGAACGTATGCCGTGCATCCGCTGACGGGCGCGAAAATCCCGATTTGGGTCGCCGATTACGTTCTGATGCATCACGGAACGGGGGCGGTGATGGGCGTTCCGGCGCACGATACACGCGATTTTGAATTTGCGCAGACCCATTTCCTGCCCGTTGTGCGCGTGATTAAGGGCGCAAACAACGAACCGTTGCCGTTTTGCAACAAGGGTACCTTGACGGCTTCGAGAGAATTTTCGGGTTTATCTTCCGACGAAGCGGCGAAGAAAATCCTGTCCGCACTCAACACGAAAGGTATTGGTCGAACGACGGTACAGTACAAAATCCACGATTGGTTATTTTCGCGCCAGCGTTATTGGGGCGAGCCGTTCCCGATCGTTTGGGTCAAAAAAGCGGATTACGAGCGTTTGACGGCATGCAAGAATTCGCCGTTTCGGGAATTTTTACCCGATGAACCTGTTTCGTACGAAGAAAAAGGCGAAATCTTTTGCGCCGTTCCGCTGACGTCCAAACACCTGCCGCTGACGTTGCCATCGGTTTCATCCTATAAACCCGGAGAAGGAGCAACCGCGCCGCTTCAAAACGCGGAGCCTTCGTGGTTGCAGGTGCGTTTGAATATTCGAACGGGAGAAATTCGTCCGAACGACGAAGGTTCCAAGAGTGTTTCAAATAATGGCGATTGGGTTGAAGGGATGCGCGAAACCAACACGATGCCGCAATGGGCGGGATCCTGCTGGTACTACCTGCGCTATTTGTCGCCGAACGATAACGAAAAGCCCGTGAATGTCGATGCGTTGAAGTATTGGCAAACGCCCGATTTATACGTCGGCGGTGCGGAACATGCGGTGTTGCATTTGTTGTATGCGCGTTTTTGGCATTTATTCCTGCATGATTGCGGTTTTGTTTCGACGCCAGAGCCGTTCCCGAAACTGTTCCATCCGGGAATTATTCTCGGCTCCGACGGCAACAAAATGTCCAAATCGCTCGGCAATGTCGTCAATCCGCTGGATATTGCCGACGAATACGGCGCCGATGCATTGCGGCTGTATGAAATGTTTCTGGGACCGTTGGAAGCCTCGAAACCTTGGAGTACCAAAAACATCGAAGGGGTGTTTCGGTTTTTGAAGAAAATCTGGCGTTTGTTTGTGACCGTCGAAGGCACTTTGTCGGAACGTATCGGCGGGGAGTGCGATTCGGCGGCTTTGGAATGCCTCCTAAACGAAACCGTTCAAAAAGTTACGGAAGATATTGAAAATTTGCGCTTCAATACGGCGATTTCGCAACTGATGATTTGTCTGAATGGCTTTCAAAAGGAGGCACATCTGTCGAAAACGGCGGCGAAAACCTTTCTTCAACTGTTGGCACCGTTTGCACCGCACATTGCCGAAGAACTGTGGGAACGTTGCGGCGAACAGTCGTCAATCATTGATGCCGGCTGGCCGAAACCCGATCCGTCGAAGTGCATTCGCGACGAACTGAAAATCATCATTCAGGTGAACGGCAAATTGCGCGATGAAATCTGCGTTCCGACCGATGCTTCGAAGGGGGATATTCTCGAACGTGCCAAATCCGCACCGAGAGCGGTTCCGTTCTTGGAAAAAGGCACGATCGTAAAAGAGATTTATGTGCCAGGTAAATTGGTCAATTTTGTGGTGAAGGGATAAATGCGCCCGATAGGCGGTCGGCGGGAAACAGGAATGCGATCCACGGGTGTGTGGAGGTTGTGTTTCAAGGTGCTTACGGCGGATTGGAGCGGTGAAATCTTGACGTTGCAATCCGTATCGGAGGCGTTTTTATGAACCTTTCGCTCTATTCCCCGAAAAACTTCCAACCTTCTCTGCCAATTGTGTTGTTGGCGGGACGTGGCAATTATCCGCGGTTGGTTTGGGAAGGAATGTCCATTCTCTGTCCGAATGCGCGAATTTTTTCGTTCGAACCCGAAAATTCGGAATGGTTAAATACCATACCGACGGAGCGTTGGTCTTCGTTTGAAATCGGCCAGGTCGGTACCTGGTTGAAAGCATTGCGTCAATGCGGGGCGCGTTACGCACTGTTGGCAGGTCAAATTCGACCGAAAAAGCTGTTTCACGGGTTAAAACCCGATTTAAAAGCTTTACTTCTCCTGTCGCGTTTGAAGGAGAAAAATGCGACCACGATTTTCGGGGCATTGCTGGCGGAAATTGAAAGACTCGGCATCGAAGTTTTGGATGCACGCTGTTTCATGAAGGAGCACGTCACAACAACGGGGTTGTTGACGAAAAAAGAGTATTTCAACATTGCTTCCGAAACCCTGCAACACGGTATCAAGGTGTGTCGAGGCATTGCGGAGTTGGACATCGGGCAAAGCGTCATCGTTCGCAACGGAACAACACTGCTTGTTGAAGGTTTTGACGGTACCGATGCGTTGATTGAGCGTGTGGCATCCATCTGTAAAGACGGTATGGGGTTAGTGAAAGCGGCGAAGGAAAACCAGGATTTTCGTTTCGATGTACCGATTTTCGGATTGCGAACCTTACAAAAGATGCATGCTTCCAATATCCGATGGGCGGCGTTGGAAAGCGGAAGGACGCTGATTTTGGATAAAAAAGCGGTCTTGGCGGAAGCCGACCGTCTGAAAATTACTTTATTGGGTTTTGAATAGAACTTCCCAAGAAGTTTTTAAGGCTTTAAACAAACAAGCCTTGTGCCTTGCATGAACGTGCTTTGAGGAATATCCTCACAAGGTAACGGAGGTTTAAGCATGCATAACGCATCGGCTTGGAAAGCGTGGAATCCGATTACCGGATGTACGAAAATCAGCGAAGGTTGTTTGCATTGTTACGCGGAGCGCATGGCGGGGCGTTTGTGTTTAATGGGACAAGCAAAATACAAAGACGGCTTTCGCGTGACCTGTCATGAAGCGTGTTTATCGGAGCCGTTTCAATGGAAGAAGCCGCAACGCATTTTTACCTGTTCCATGGGCGACATGTTTCACGAAGACGTATCGGATGCGTTTTTGTTTAAAGTGTTCGAGACCATGAACCGCGCCGATTGGCACGTGTTTCAGATTTTAACGAAGCGCGCCGAACGTTTGGCGGCGATTGCTCCGAAATTGTATTGGTCGCCGAACATTTGGATGGGCGTGACTGTTGAGTCGGAGCGTCAAACAAAGCGCATTCCGTATTTGCTTTCGACCAAGGCGCATCTGAAATGGCTGTGTCTGGAACCGTTATTGAGTGCCGTGCCGAATTTACCTTTGGATGGCATTCATTGGGTGATTCTGGGCGGCGAAAGCGGTCCGAAAGCGCGACCGTTGCGGGAAGAATGGGTGACGAACGTACGCGACCAATGCGTGGCGCAGAAAGTACCGTTTTACTTCAAGCAGTGGGGCGGTTTTAACAAGAAAGCGACCGGCTGTCTGTTGCATGGACGCGAATGGAAACAGGTGCCGCAACCGACGTTGGAGTTTTATTGAGACGAAATGCAGGTGCGCAAAGACGGATGTTAAGGAATAATTTTGCAACAACAGACGGTTTCGGCGATCGGCGTAAGGGAGATTTTCAAATTTCTTAGGATTTTTTCCTTAAAAAGAGAGTCTGTATCCGATTTACACAAGTTTTTTCCTTTTTCGCACCGAACTGCTTCTTTGGTACGGCTTTGAGTGTTGAATAATCGGAACGTCATGCGAACGCCTCCGTGTGAAAGTATGATTTTTTGCTGACGGACGTTTTTCGTTTTCTCGCCTGACTTCTCACCCAATCATACAACTCCGGGCTGACGGAAATACAAAGCCTTGCGGATTTCATGATATTTTAATTGTATTTTAGGGAAAGAAATTTGTCGATTTTAAATCAAAG